>CABTYV010000014.1 GCA_902489145.1 uncultured Tissierellia bacterium
TATGTTAATGCCTAAAAGAGTAAAACACCGCCGGGTCCATCGCGGCCGTATGAAGGGGGTTGCCACACGTGGCAATGCGCTCGCGTACGGGGAGTATGGCCTGATGGCGTTAGAGC
This sequence comes from uncultured Tissierellia bacterium, assembly GCA_902489145.1. Taxonomy (GTDB): domain Bacteria; phylum Bacillota; class Clostridia; order Tissierellales; family Peptoniphilaceae; genus Kallipyga. Next base: position 117 of record CABTYV010000014.1, read on the forward strand.
CTTGCTGGATGACAGCCAACCAGATTGAAGCGGCTCGTCGTGCAATGACTCGTTATATCAAGCGTGGTGGGAACATCTGGATCAAGGTCTTCCCAGATAAGCCTGTTTCCAAAAAACCGGCCGAAGTTCGTATGGGCTCCGGTAAAGGAGCTCCGGAATACTGGGTCGCGGTGATCAAACCGGGCCGCGTGCTGTTCGAAATGTCCGGCGTATCTCCGGAGATCGCAAGAGAGGCAATGCGCCTTGCAGCGGCAAAGCTCCCCATCAAGACCAAGATGGTCGTCTCCGATGCGGTAGGACAGGAAGGTGACGAATAATGAAAGCTATCGACATTCGTAAAATGACTGACGAAGACTTGGTGAGCAAGCTGAAGGACCTCAAGCAGGAGCTCTTCAACCTTCGTTTCCAGGATGCCACGGGCCAGCTGGACAATCGCAATCAGATCGGGTCTGTAAAACAGGATATTGCCCGGGTTCGCACCGTACAACGGGAACGCGAAATCAAACTGAGAAAGGAAGCTTAACCAATGGAGAGAACAACAAATCGCAAGGTGATGAGCGGCGTGGTGGTCTCCGACAAGATGGACAAAACCATCGTTGTTGAGGTTTCCCGCTTGGTCAAGCATCCGAAATATAAGAAGATGTTGACCAGAAGTAACCGCTTCCAGGCACACGATGAGAACAATGTGGCCAAGGTAGGCGATACGGTTCTTCTGATGGAAACCAGACCTCTCTCGAAGCATAAGAGATTTCGCCTCGTCGAAGTCCTTGAAGAAGCGAAGTAGCAAGGGAGGACGCTATGATTCAGAAGGAAAGCAGACTGAAGGTGGCTGATAACTCGGGAGCACGTGAGCTTCTGGTGATCAACATCAACGGTTCTACCAAACAAAAATACGTCGGCATCGGTGATACGGTTCGCTGCGCTGTCAAAAACGCCATCCCTGGCGGCACCGTCAAAAAGGGCGATGTGGTGACCGCGGTTGTGGTTCGCACGGTTGCCCCGCTTTCACGGAGCGATGGATCCAAGATTCGCTTCGATGACAATGCAGCCGTCATTGTCAAGGACGACAAGAACCCGGTAGGCACCCGTATTTTCGGACCGGTAACCAGAGAGCTTCGCGCAAATGGCTATATGAAGATCATTTCGCTGGCTCCGGAAGTACTGTAAGGAGGGGCAAATGCACGTTAAAACCGGCGATACCGTCCAGGTTATGACGGGAAAGGACAAGGGTAAGATTGGCAAGGTTTTGCAGGCCTTTCCCCAGGAAAACCGCGTGATCGTGGAAAATGTCAATATTCAGAAGCACCACCGCAAGCCGCGCAGCATGCAGGATCAGGGTGGCATCATTGAGAGCGAAGGCAAGATCGACGCCTCCAATGTGCTTCTGTATGATGAAAAAGAAAAACGGGGTGTACGGACACGGATTGAAATGCAGGGCGATAAAAAAGTGCGCGTTTCGGTCAAATCCGGCACCAAGTTTGATGAATAGGGGGCATGGAATGACTTCAAGACTATTGGATCGTTATAAAGCTGAGGTAGTGCCTGCCCTGATGAATGAATTTCATTACAACAATATCATGGAAGTGCCGAAGCTCGAGAAAATCGTGATCAATATCGCGGTGGGCGGCGCCAAGGAAAACCCCAAGCTGCTCGAATCAGCAGTGAAGGAGCTGACCATCATTGCGGGCCAGAAGCCGGTGGTGATCAAGGCGAAAAAGTCCGTCGCCAACTTTAAGCTCAGAGAGGGCATGCCCATTGCGACCAAGGTCACCCTGCACGGGGCCAAGATGTATTATTTCCTGGACAAGCTCATGAGCGTGGCCCTGCCGCGCGTCCGTGACTTCCGCGGGATCTCCGATACCTCTTTCGATGGTCGCGGCAACTATGCTTTGGGCATTCGGGAGCAGCTGATTTTCCCGGAGATCAACTATGATGATATTGATGAGATCCGTGGCATGGACATTATCATTGTGACCAGTGCCAAGACGGACGAAGAGGCTCGGGCATTTTTATCCCATATGGGGATGCCTTTCAAAAAGAGAGAGGAGAACTAATCAATGGCCAAAAAGTCTATGATTTCGAAGCAGCAAAAAAAGCCTAAGTTCTCAAGCCGCGCATATACCCGTTGTTCGATCTGCGGACGCCCCCATTCGGTGCTCCGCAAGTATGGCATCTGCCGTATATGCTTCCGTGAGTTGGCCTACAAGGGTCAGATTCCGGGTGTCAAAAAAGCCAGCTGGTAATTTGAGGAGGGATTGCGATATGATGACTGATCCGATCGCGGATATGCTCACAAGAATCCGCAACGGGAATATGAAAAAGCACGAATCCGTAGAGGTTCCTGCTTCCAACATGAAGAAAAGCCTCGCTCAAATTCTCCTGGACGAAGGATATATCAAGGGATACAACGTCGTCGATGATAATCGTCAGGGCATGATCACGATTGACCTGAAATATGTGGATGAGGAACGGACCATCTCCGGCCTCAAGCGCATCTCCAAGCCGGGCCGTCGTGTGTACGTGCGTGCCAATGAAGTACCTCGGGTACTGGGCGGTTTGGGGACGGCCATCCTTTCGACGTCCAAAGGCGTGATGACGGATAAACAGGCTCGCACCGAAGGGGTCGGTGGTGAAGTCATCTGCTACGTCTGGTAATAGAGGAGGGCGAGATGTCTAGAATTGGTTTAAAACCGATTGAAATTCCACAGGGTGTGGAGATTTCAGTCGATGACAACAATACAGTAAAGGTCAAGGGACCCAAGGGTACGCTCGAAAGAAAGATTGCGCCCCAGTTCAAGATTGAGCAGGAGGGCAGCGAGCTCTCGGTCGTGCGGCCGGATGAAAGCAAGCACAGCCGGTCGCTTCACGGGCTCTACCGCTCTCTGGTGGCCAATATGGTCGAAGGGGTTACCAACGGCTATAGCAAGAAGCTTCAGATCGTTGGTACCGGTTACCGGGCGGCCATGCAGGGCTCCGATTTGCTGCTCAACCTGGGCTATTCTCACGATATTACGGTCAAGAAGCTGGATGACATCACCTTTGAGGTGCCGGATGCATTGACCATTATCGTCAGCGGACCGGACAAGGAGCTGGTCGGCCGAGTTGCAGCGAAGATTCGTTCTTACCGTCTGCCGGAGCCTTATAAGGGCAAGGGCATCCATTACGAGGGAGAACACATCCGTCGTAAGGAAGGTAAGACAGGGAAATAAAGGAGGGCGTAAATGGCTAAGTTTGATAAGAGAGCAGGTCGCAAGGCGCGTCATGCTCGCGTACGTACGAAGGTGGCCGGAACGCCTGAGAGACCTCGTCTTAATGTGTATAAGAGCAACGCCAATATTTATGCGCAGATCATTGACGATCAGGCGGGTCATACCCTGGTCGCTGCTTCTACCCTGGATGGGGAAGTAGAGGTCAAGGGGGCCAATGTGGCATCGGCCAAGGCGGTCGGTACCACAATCGCGAAACGGGCCCTGGAGAAGGGCATTGACCATGTGGTCTTTGACCGGTCTGGCTATATCTATCATGGTAAGGTAAAGGCTTTGGCCGAGGCTGCCCGCGAAGCGGGATTAAAGCTGTAATGGAGAGGAGAGAGAGATGAAAAAAAACGTTCGGAAGCAGAAATCCGATCTGGAAGAAAAAGTCATTTATATCAATCGCGTCTCCAAGACAGCCAAGGGCGGTCGTACCGCTCGTTTCACAGCCCTGGTTGCAGTAGGAGATAAAAAGGGCCGGGTTGGCATTGCCATGGGGAAGGCGGCGGAGGTGCCCGAGGCCATTCGCAAAGGGGTCGACCACGCGTCCAAAAATCTGGTGCGTTTGCCCATTTATGGGACCACCATTCCTCATGAGATCCTAGGCCACAGCGGCGCCGGCAAGGTCCTTTTGATGCCTGCCAGCGAAGGAACGGGCGTCATCGCGGGCGGTCCGGTTCGTGCCGTCTGCGAGGTAGCCGGGATCAGCGACATTCGTGCCAAGTCCTTGGGCTCGTCCAACGCGATCAGCATTGTCAATGCGATGATGGATGGCTTTGCCCGGATGAAGATGCCGGAGCAGGTGGCCAAGCTGCGTGGCAAGAGCGTTGAAGAGATCATGAATTAGGAGGGGCCCGATGGCGAAATTAGCAATTACTTTAAAAAGAAGCTTTGCCGGACGGAACGATGATCAGATCCGCACGGCACGTGCCCTGGGGCTGAACAAGCTGGGCCACACCGTGGTCCTGGAAGACAATGACAGCATTCGTGGCGCGGTCGAGAAGATCCGCTTCATGCTGGATGTCACAGAGCAGGAATAGGAGGTTTTCATGAAACTTCATGAACTGAAACCGGCTCACGGTGGAGCGACGAAGAAAAGCAAGCGCGTGGGTCGCGGTCATGGATCGGGTTGGGGCAAGTTTGCCGGCCGCGGTCGGGATGGCCAGAACTCCCGTTCGGGCGGCGGAGTCCGTCCCGGCTTCGAGGGCGGTCAGCTGCCTCTGTTCCGTCGTTTGCCCAAGCACGGATTTACCAACATTTTTTCTAAAGTCTATGCCACGATCAATGTGGAGGATCTGAATGTCTTCGAAGAGGGGACCGTGGTCGACGCCCAAGCACTTTTAGAGCGTGGGCTGATCCACAACAAGGATTTAAAAGATGGACTGAAGATTTTGGGCCGCGGCGAGCTGGAGAAGAAGCTCACCGTGAAAGCCAATAAATTTACCAAATCTGCGGAAGAGAAGATCAATCAAGCAGGAGGAAAGGCGGAGGTGCTCTAATGCTCAGCACACTCAAGAATGCCTGGAAGGTTGCTGAGACCCGCAAGCAGATCATTTTCACCATCCTGATGATGGTGGTGCTGCGTCTCGGCAATGCGCTCCCGATTCCTTTTGCGAATATTGAATTGATTCGCCAAATTTATCAGGGTGCCGCAGGATCCCTCCTGAGCATTCTCAATATGATTTCAGGTGGGGGCCTTGCCACCTTGAGTGTTTTAGCGCTCGGGGTTGGGCCTTACATCACATCGTCCATCGTTGTCCAGCTTTTAACCTTTGCCATTCCTCAGCTTGAGGAATTGTCCAAGGAAGGGGAGGAGGGCCGGAAGAAGATTGGCCAAATCACCAAGTACCTGGGCTTAGCGTTGGCCGTTTTACAGGCCTTTGCCATGGTGCAGGGAATCTTCGGTCGCGCCTTCGCCTCGGGCGGCGCATTAGAGAAGGCCATTGCCATTCTCGTGATGGTCGCCGGCGCCCAGTTCGTGGTTTGGGTTGGTGACCTGATTACCGATCACGGCGTGGGCAATGGCGTCTCCTTCGTCATCTTCATGGGCATCGTAGCCGGTATGCCGGGTCACTTCTACGCCCTCATCCAGGGCGCTATCGCCCGCACGCTGGGCTGGTACATTCCCCTGATCTTTATTGCGATCTTTATCGCAATCACGGTCGTGGTCGTCATCTTGAATGAAGGGGAACGCAAGCTCCCCGTTCAGTACGCCAAGCGCGTGGTCGGACGTAAAATGTACGGCGGGCAGGCCACCCATATTCCGATTAAGGTCAATATGGCGGGCGTTTTGCCGATCATCTTCGCATCGGCCCTGCTGGCCATGCCTCAGACCTTCGCCCTCATCTTTGGCGGCGGAGTCCAGCGATTTGTTCAGCAGTTCTTGACGCCCCAGGGCTGGATCGGCTTTATCATCCGCGGGATTTTCCAAGTAGTCTTGATCATCTTCTTTGCCTACTTCTACAATTCCATCCAGTTCAATGCTTATGAGTATTCACGTAACCTGCAGCAATCAGGCGGCTTCATTCCAGGCATCCGGCCCGGAAAGCCGACCACAGACTACCTGCAGCGGATAGTCAGCCGGATCACCCTGGTTGGGGCGATCATCCTGGCCGTCCTTTCCATCATTCCTGAGCTAGTGGCCCAGGTCTTCCATATTAACTTGGGCTTCGGCGGTACCTCCATCATCATCGTGGTGGGCGTGGTCCTCGAAACCATTCGGGCCCTGGAAGCGCGGCTCCAGCTGCGTCACTACAAGGGCTTCCTGAACCGCTAATGGAAGAAAGGAGTCCTCATGCGATTCGTTTTACTCGGGCCTCCGGGTGCTGGGAAAGGCACCCAGGCGAAGATCATGGAAAAGGAAGGGGGGATGGTCCACATCTCCACGGGCGATCTCTTCCGTGCCAATATTAAACAGGAGACCGAACTGGGCAAGCAGGTCAAAGCCTATCTGGATAGCGGCCGCTATGTCCCAGACAGCTTAACCATCGCGCTGGTCTGGGACCGGCTGGATCAGAAAGACTGCCAGGCAGGCTATATCCTGGATGGATTTCCTCGGACCATCGCCCAGGCAGAAGCCCTGGATGCGGGCCTGGCCGAACGGGGCCTGGCTTTAGACGGGGCCATCGCCTTCTCTGTGCCAAAAGAAGTGTTGGTACCTCGCTTGGCCGGTCGGCGCGTGTGTCCGGACTGCGGGGCCAGCTACCACATCAAGGATCATCCCCCGAAAGAGACCGGGCGCTGTGATCTGTGTGGTGGGACCTTGGTCCAACGCAAGGATGACGAGGAAGCGACCATTGCCCACCGGATTGAGGTCTACGATCAGGCGACTGCGCCCCTGCTCGCTTATTACGAAAAGCAGGGCAAGCTGATCAAGATCGACGGCAACCAGTCCATGGAGCGGGTGGCTGAGGACGTCCGCCAAGTATTGAAAAAGAAGTAGTATGACTCAGGAATCAAATTTAAACCGTGCGTGCGACCTGCTTCAAGGTCAGGTGGTTCGGTCTAAAGCCGGTCATGACAAGGGGGACATCCTGATGGTTGTGGCGGTCCTGGACGCAAAGCATGTCCTTGTGGTAGACGGTCACAGGCGGCCACTCGAACGACCAAAGAAAAAAAGGGTCAAGCATCTACAAGCTTTCCACCATGTGTTGCCATTGGAAGCAGCCAGTCAAAGTCCAACGGGTTTCCAGAATGCCTGGGTAAGAAAACAGTTAAAAGCCTTTCAAGACAAAGCTTACCGATCAGAGGAGGATCGCGAATGTCATCTAAAGATGTGATCGAAGTCGAAGGCGTCGTCAAGGAGCGCCTCCCCAATGCCCTCTTTATCGTAAGTCTAGAAAATGGGCATGATATTATGGCACATATTTCTGGAAAACTGCGGATGAACTACATTCGCATTTTAGAAGGAGACCATGTGACTGTGGAGCTTTCCCCTTATGATTTGAGTAAGGGACGCATCACCTGGAGAAAGAAATAGGAGGAAGCCATGAAAGTGAGACCATCTGTAAAGAAGATGTGTGATAAATGCAAGATCATCAAGCGTAAAGGTCGCGTCATGGTGATCTGTGAAAATCCGAAGCATAAACAGCGTCAAGGATAACGAGGGGAGGAAGGAATTTGGCACGTATTGCAGGTATTGATATACCAAAAGAGAAGCGAGTCGAGATCGGCCTGACTTATATTTTCGGGATCAACCGTTCTCGCTCCAATGAAATTCTGAAGAATGCTCAGGTCAATCCGGATACTCGTGTTCGTGACTTGACGGATGAGGAGGTTCAGCGGATTCGTGAGCAGGTCGCCGGCTATCATGTCGAAGGCGATTTGCGTCGGGATATTTCCTTAAATATCAAACGGCTCCGTGAAATCAACTGCTACCGTGGGATCCGCCACAAGAAAAATTTGCCGGTTCGGGGACAGCGGACAAAGACCAACGCGCGCACCCGTAAGGGCAGAAAGAAATAAGGGGGAGACTGATGGTACAAAAGAAAAAAGTAACCCGCCGAGGCGGGAAGCGTAAGGTCAAGAAGAATATCAGTGCCGGTCAGGCGCATATCTCTTCTACATTCAACAACTCCATGGTGACCATCACCGACTTAAACGGCAACGCCATCTCCTGGGCTTCATCCGGCCAGCTGGGCTTCCAGGGAAACCGGAAGTCCACGCCCTATGCGGCGCAGATGTGTGCCGAAGAAGCGGCCAAGGAAGCCATCAACCAGGGTCTGAAGACGGTTGAGGTCTATGTCAAAGGACCGGGTCCAGGTCGTGAATCGGCCATCCGGGCGCTGGAATCAGCCGGACTCCAGGTGACTCTGATTAAAGATGTCACGCCCATTCCCCACAATGGCTGCCGTCCGCCGAAGAGAAGAAGAGTGTAAGGGGAGGTAATTATGTCGAGATATACAGGTCCCATTTTAAAACGCTGCCGCGCCTTGGGCATTGAGCCCCAGGTGGTGGGCATCAACAAGAAGTCCCGCCGCAATCCCGAGCAGCGTCGTCGCAAGCTTTCCGACTACGGCCTCCAGCTGCAGGAAAAGCAGAAGGCCAAGTTTGTCTACGGGGTCAATGAAAAGCAGTTCCGCAATCTCTATGCGCGTGCAGAACGGATGAGCGGCCAGACCGGTTGGAATTTGTTAAAGCTCTTAGAGCTTCGCTTTGACAATGTCGTCTACCGGATGGGCTTTGCCAGAACCCGGGCAGAAGCGCGTCAGCTGATCGTCCATGGTCATTTCCTCCTCAATGGGGAGAAGGCGACCATCCCGTCGATGACCCTGGAAGTGGGCGATCAGGTCAATGTCAAGCAGCGCTCCCGTCAAAACGGATTTTTCGCCTCCTCCTCTGACAGCATCTGGAACCAGATGCCCTGGGTAGAGGTCGATCCGGAAAAGTTGCAGGGCAAGATCCTGTCGGAACCCATGCGCGAAAACATTGACTTCCCGATTGAAGAAACGCAGATCGTCGAGCTCTATTCTAAGTAATCGCAGAAAGCTTATTCTTAGCATGGACTTGGAACAATAGAGGAGGCTTGATCCGTGGCAGATAAACTAAATACCAAAGTAGAGATTCTATCTCTCAATGAGTCAGAACACACGGGCAAGTTCATCATGTCGCCCTTGGAAAGAGGCTATGGCACGACGATTGGCAATTCCCTGCGCCGCGTCCTGCTCTCCTCTTTGCCGGGCTGCGCCGTCTCATCGATCAAATTCGATGAGGGGGTCCCGCATGAATTTACCACGATTCCCGGCGTGATCGAGGATGTGCCGGAAATTATTCTGAACATCAAAGGGATTGCGATTAAGCGTCTACAGGGAGAGGGAGCGCCCGTCAGCCTGCGTTTGGATGTGGAAGGGCCGAAGATCGTCACCGCCCGGGATATTTCGGAAGTGACGGAGGTGGAGATCGTCAACAAGGATCACTATCTTTGTACGGTCAACAGCGAAGGGGCCATTCATATGGAACTCACGGTGATCGATGGATCCGGCTATGCGCTTGCCGATATGAACAAGCACCCGGACGATCCGATTCAGACCATTGCCGTGGATTCGCTCTTCACCCCGGTTTCCAAAGTGAATTTCACGGTTGAAAATACCCGTGTCCAGCAAATCACGGACTATGATAAATTGATCCTGGAGGTATGGACCAATGGTACCATCAGCCCCCAGGAAGCACTTGCCCAGGGCTCGCAGATTTTAATCGATCATTTTCAACATTTCATCGAATTGCCCAACTATTGCATCGATGAAGAGGAAGAAGGGGAGGAGGAGGAAGACGAAGATCGTCTCGTGCTTCAGAAGCCGATCGAGGATCTGGATCTTTCCCTGCGCTCCTACAACTGTCTGAAACGCTCGGAGCTAAACACCCTGGGAGATATCGTCAACACTGATGCCCGCATCCTGGCCAAGATTCGCAACTTCGGCAAGAAATCCTACGAAGAAGTCGAAAAGATGGTCGAGAAATACGGGTTTGAGCTGAAGGAATTTGACGAAGAGTAACAAGGAGGCAAAAATGGCCAAGCAAAGAAAATTGGGGAGGAGAACGGACCATCGTTCTGCTATGCTCAGAAACCAGGTCGCTTCTCTGATTGAACACGGCCGAATTACCACCACCATTACGAGGGCGAAGGAGACCCGCAAGCTGGCAGAAAAAATGATCAGCCAGGCGAAGAAAAAGGAGCTCCATGCCAATCGGTTGATTTCCGCGACCATTTATAATAAGGATACCGCCCGCAAGCTGGTGGAGGAGATTGCGCCCCGCTATGCCGATCGTAAGGGGGGCTATACGCGGATTTTGAAGCTGGGCCCCCGCCGTGGGGACGGCTCCGAGATGGTGATTCTGGAATTGGTCGACTAATTCGACTGAAATTTGATAGAATAGGACGTGCGAAAGCAGGTCTGATCAGAATGTCCTCTTTCCGGAGGGCATTCTTTTTATTAAAAGGGGATTGGATATGAAGGGGAACCAGCTACAGAAAGGAAAAGAGTCTTTGTTCAAAAAAGACGACCGGAGACGGGCGGGCCTGGTGACCTCTTTGGTTGGCCTGGTGGCCAATGCGCTCTTGGCCATTGCCAAGATGGCGATCGGGGCCCTGTCCGGCACCCTGGCGATCACGGCAGACGGCTTTAACAACCTGACCGACAGCATCGGGTCCCTGGTTTCCGTCCTGTCCTTTATCATCTCGGCTCGGCCCTCCGATGAGGGCCACCCCTTTGGCCATGCCCGATTTGAGTATATTGCATCTTCCGCTATCTCCCTTTTAATACTCTTTGTGGGCTATCAGGTTTTTTGGGAGGCCATTGACAAGATCCAACGCCCCCTCCTGACCCAGATGACCCTTCTTCAGGCGGGCGTTTTGGTCGGGTCCATTTTGGTGAAGATCTGGATGAGGTTTTATTACAGCCACTGGGCGGAGCGGCTCTCTTCGTCCGTGCTCAAGGCCAATGCGGTCGACGCCCGAAATGATGTGTTGGTCACCACCGGCATCTTGCTTTCCCTGGCCCTCTCCTCCTTCCTCCAAATCGGGCTGGATGGGCCGATCTCCCTGGTCATTGCTCTTTTGATTTTCCGCTCCGGGCTCTCCATTTTGACGCGCAATTTTGACCGTCTGATGGGGGAGGAGGCCGATCCGGACCTGATCCAAAAAATTGAAGAGGAGATGACGGCCTCGGATGCGGTTTTAGAAATTCACAATCTGAAAATTCATGACTACGGACCGGGCCAGGTCTATGCCTCCTGTGATATTATGGTAGATGCGGATCTGAGTCTTTTGGCGGCCCATGAAGCAGCGGACCAGATCGAGCGTCGATTGGAGCGGGAGGGGATTGCCATCACGATCCATGTGGATCCCATGGTTTTGGACGATCCAGCGGTCAATGAGATGCGCACCCTCATCCGCAAGGTGGCGGAGGGAAGCCACCAAGGCTGCCAGGTCTTCGATCTTCAGATCGTGCCCCAGGGCGAGACCTATAAGATCGATTTTGGCTTCGCTGTCCCATATTCCATCACCGATCCGGACGCACAGCTTCACCAGGAGCTGGAAACAGTCTTACAGGCGCTTTATCCGGACTGCCAGCTGGCCATTCGGATTGAGCGTTATTCCAGTAACTTTTTGGAGGTGTCCCGCTGGGGGGAGGCCCGAAAAGGAGCGGAAAAAGAGAAGAAAGAAGCATAGGGGGAGGGGCAGGAGATGAATCGTCCGATGAAAATGAATGTGCCGCATCAGGAGATCGTGTTAGAGTCGGAGGATCTCTGCGTTCGGCTCTTGCCGGATGTGGGCTTTAAGGTTCGGGAGATCTTTTGGAAGGAAAAAAATTTCGACCTCCTTTACAAACCGGCCGCAGCACGCGCCGGGGCGGATCTTTCGACGGCCTATTTCAATCCCTTTCCCGGCATGAACTACCAGCCCTTCGATCGTTCCGGCCTGGATGATGTCATTCCCACCCTCTATCCCTGTCGGGTGAGTCAGATCGGGAATTTTCATAAATTTGGCGATGTTTGGGCCCGCTCCTGGCACGTGATTGAGAGCAATTTGACCCGGGACCATTGTTCGGCCTTTATCCGCCTTTCCGCCATTCCGCTATATCTGGAGCGGACGGTGTCGATTTCCGGAACCTCCCTTTTCCTCCACTACCGTTTGATCAATGAAACGGTTTCTGCCCTGCCTTGGATGTGGTCGCTCTATACGCTGGCCGTTTATGATCCGGCGGCCCGCTTGGACCTGCCGGTGGAAGGCCCCGCGGTCGATCCGGAGACGGGGAAGAAGCATGATCTGAATTTCAGTCAGCCGGCCCTTTTTCCTGCGGATCAAAATGTTCATTTCTTTTTTGAAAGGCCGGTGCAAAAGGGATGGGCTCGGATCAGCTATCCCACGCAGGGGGTCGCTTGCCAGATCAGCTGGGATCCCTCCCTCTTTCCCTATCTAGGCGGTTCCTTCATTGGGGGGGCGCAGGCGTCAGAACGGAAGATCTGCCTCCGGCCGGGCAATGGCTATCATGAAAACCTGGAAAAGGCGCTTTCAGCCGGCAAGGCCGCGACGATTCCGCCGGAGGGAGAACTGGTATGGGATGTGCAGCTCCGCCTTTGCGCCCTCCCGGATCGTTCATAGGCGCATTCAATGATCTTATACGATCGAAACATGAGACCCTGAACTTGATGCATTCTGTTTCACTACATTTATTTAGCCCACTGCAACAGAAAGGAGTGGGACGGGCGAAAGCACGTCCAACAAGCGATGGAAAAATCCAAAAAAGGAAAATGGTGGCTCATAGGCTTTCTCGTACTTCTGATTGCCCTGTACGGAGCAGGGATCTACTATTTTTCAAACTATACCTATCCCAGGACCACCGTCAACGATCAAAAACGCGGCTTACTGCCACTGGACCACGCCTTTCTTGTAGATGATCATGCAAAAGTGGTGAGCGTGCTGGGGCGGAACAATCAGGAGCATCCCCTCCGGGCGGAAGAGATCTCCTTCCGCCTGCGTAACCCAGGGGACCCGGCCCCCAGACAAAACGCCCTCCTTTGGCCTTGGGCCGTCTTCCAGTCCCATCCCTACCCGATCGATTTTGAAATGGACTATCAGGAAGAGGCCCTGGATCAGTGGATGCAGGAGAAGGGCTTTATCAAAAACGGGCCCAAGCCAGAAAACGCCAAGATTGAAATTCGGGACGAGGTCGTTCAGATCGTCCCGGAAGAAGAGGGCAATGCCCTGGACTATGACAAGCTCAAGGAGCGTATTCTCCTGGCCTTTCAGGACAATGTCGAACGTGTGGAAAGTCAGGACCTCTATGAAAAGCCAACGCTGACCCAGGAGGACCCCAAGTTTCAGGCGGAATACAAGCGGCTCGATCATATGGTCCGGGCCCGCGTCGTCTTTGATTTTGACGACCGCACCTTTACCTTTGGACCGGCCCAGGTGGTGCAGTCGCTCACTCGCAATGCAGCGGGGTCGGTTGCCATTAACCCGGATTCGGTCAAGTCCTGGATCGAGGATATGGCCAAAAAGACCGATACCTTCGGCAAGGATCGCCGCTTCCAGACCACGGGTCGGGGGACGGTGAGTGTGCCGCCGGGCATCTACGGTTGGCAGATCCATGTGGAAAAGACCCTGGACAAGCTGATGAAGCTGTTGGAGGAGGGCGGCGTTCATGAGGACGCTAAGCCCGCCTACCGCCACTACGGCGAGGCCCGGGGGCGCAATGACATTGGCAGCACCTACATCGAGGTAGACCTTTCCCGCCAGCATCTTTGGGCCTATCAAAAGGGACGGCTGGTCCTGGAATCCGACCTGGTGTCGGGTACCACCAACAACAAATATGAGACTCCGGTCGGGGTCAACCAAATCTGGTCCATGGAAAAGGATCGGACCCTCAAGGGGCAAAACTTGGATGGCAGCAAGTATGAGTCCAAGGTGAAATACTGGATGCCGGTCAATTACCGGGGGATTGGCTTCCATGACGCCCCCTGGCGGTCAGCCTTTGGTGGGAACATCTACCGGACGGGCGGATCTCATGGCTGCATGAACCTGCCGGAAAAGGTTGCGGAGCAGATTTTCACCACCTTCAAGGTCAATACGCCCGTCGTCATCTATGAGTCGGCGACGCATTTCTCCCCGCCAGATAAGGTGCAGTAGGTCGAAGGTTCAAAATGGTAAAGGACAAAAAGATTGGAAATGACAAAGCAAGCTCGGCTCGATGAACGCGAGGAAGAGACCGACGAAAAAGTGGTAATTTCCCTCTCCCATGTGTCTTACACATATCCATCGGAGGGGGAAGAAAGAAAGGAAGCGGTCCTCCAGGACCTGTCCTTCCAGGTGCATCAAGGGGAATTTATCGCCATTCTCGGCCACAATGGGTCGGGCAAGTCTACGCTTGCCCGACTTTTGAATGCCCAGATCAAGCCAACGGAGGGGATCGTTGAGGTCATGGGGCTGGATACCCGGAAGGATGAGCAGCTATGGACCATCCGCTCCCACTGTGGCATGGTGTTTCAAAACCCGGACAACCAGATGGTCGCCTCGATCGTGGAGGAGGACGTGGCCTTTGGACCAGAAAACTTGGGGATCCCCCTGCCGGAGCTTCGGGAGCGGGTCGACTATGCTTTGGAAGTAGTCGGCATGAGCGAATTTCGCCATAGACAGCCCCACCGCCTCTCCGGCGGACAAAAGCAGCGGGTGGCCATCGCAGGCGTTTTGGCCATGCTTCCTACCTGCATCGTCATGGATGAGCCGACGGCCATGCTGGACCCGGTGGGACGCCGGGAGATTATGGAGACCATTCTTCATCTCAACCAGGTGGAGGGCAAGACCATCCTTTTGATCACCCACCACATGGAAGAGGCCGTGCGGGCGGACCGGGTCCTGGTCCTGGACCAGGGCCGGCTTAGCCTGTCCGGCCCGCCTCGGTCGGTCTTTGGTCAGGTCGAAAAGATGCGGTCCCTGTCCTTGGATGTGCCCCAGGTCACGGAGCTGGCGGCCCGCCTCCATGCAGCCGGCTACCCCGTGCGGGGGGACCTGTTGGAGGTGGAAGAATTGGTGGAGGCGCTCTCATGATGGAATTTCGCACCCTTTCCTTCCTCTATAACCCCGGAACGCCGGAGGAGGTGAAGGCCCTGGACAATATTTCCCTCACCATCGGGGCGCATGAGTTCGTGGGGCTCCTGGGCCACACCGGCTCCGGGAAATCCACGCTGGTCCAGCATATGAATGGGCTCAACCTGCCCAGCCTCGGTAAGGTCATCATCAACGGATTGGATACCCAGGGACCGAAGGAAAACCTGAAAAGAATCCGCCAGGAGGTAGGCCTGGTTTTTCAATATCCGGAGGACCAGCTTTTCGAGGAAACCATCTATAAGGACATCGCCTTCGGGCCGAAGAATCTGGGCTTATCGAAGGAAGAAATTGACCGGCGGGTCCGGACCGCCATGGCGGATGTGGGCCTGGATTTTGAGCAGATGGCCGAGCTTTCTCCCTTTGAGATTTCCGGCGGCCAAAAAAGACGGGTGGCCATTGCGGGCGTTTTGGCGCTCGAGCCCCACTATTTGGTTTTGGATGAACCGACGGCGGGCCTGGATCCGAGGGGGCGGGATGAGATTTTGGGGCGGCTACTTGAGATCTACCAGAGCCGGGCGTCGATGACCATTGTCCTGGTGACCCATTCGATGGAGGATGTCGCGACCTATGCCAACCGGATCCTGGTCATGGACCGGGGACGGCTGGTAGGGGATGGGACGCCCAAGGAGATTTTTGCGCGGGAGCAGGAGCTGGAGGCCATTGGTCTTTCGGTGCCGCAGGTCACCCACTTGATGGGCCTGCTTCGAAAGAAGGGACTGGACGTAACCGACTGTGCCTTAACGGTCGAGGAGGCCTTTCAGTCGCTGGAAAGGGTTTTGTCGCCGAAGCAGGCGGCCGAGGGCGAGCAGGGGGCGATGTCTCTGAGCGGCTACGAAGAAGAGGGGAGGCTGGCCCATGAATGATCAAGTGCTCTTAGGACAATACCTGCCGGGCCATTCCTTCCTCCACCGGATGGATCCCCGGGTCAAGCTCTTTTTGACCGTCCTTTATATGGTCTTTGTGTTTATGATCGATCATTTTTATGGCTATGGGCTGGCGCTGGTCTTCCTCCTCCTGGTCATTCGCCTCAACGAGATCCCCTTGGACAAGATGATCAAGGGCCTGCGGCCCGTCATCACGATCCTGATCTTTACTACGATCATCAATATGCTCACCATTCCCGGAGAGGCGCTCTGGTCGTTCGGCTTTTTGCGGATCACCCGAGAGGGCCTTGTTTGGGCCGGGTTCATTGCCTGCCGGATTGTCCTCCTGGTTCTGGGGACGACCATCCTGTCCCTCACCACCTCGCCTTTAAAGCTGACGGACGGGCTGGAATCCCTCCTTTCGCCCCTCAAGATCATTCATTTCCCGGCCCATGAGCTGGCCATGATGGTCTCCATTGCCCTGCGCTTTATCCCGACCCTTTTTCAGGAAACGGACAAGATCATGCGGGCACAGAAGGCGCGAGGGGCGGACTTTGACTCGGGCAATCTCCTGCGCCGGGCCAAGGCGATGATCCCCCTTTTGGTTCCCCTGATCCTAAACGCCCTGGACCGGGCGGCCGATTTGGGCCTGGCCATGGAGGCGCGCTGCTACCGGGGCGGGGAAAATCGAACCCGGCTCAATCCCCTGATCATGAATCGATCCGACTACCTGACTTTAGTAGGGATGAGCCTGGCTTTTGGTCTGGGGGCCTTTTTACTCTGATGTTTCAGAATATATTATTGGAGCTGGCCTATGATGGTCAGGGCTTCCAGGGTTTTCAGGAGCAGCCGGGCAAGCGAACGGTGGCCGGCTGCTTACGACAGGCGGTGGAGCAATGGAATGGGCGGCCGACCCGCCTGATCGCAGCCGGCCGGACCGATCGAGGCGTCCATGCCCGAAGCCAGTGGGTCAATTTCCTCACCCCCCACGACACCCGGCCGGAGGCCATTGCCTACCTGCTGCGCCCTTATTTGCCGGAGGATTTGCTCGTTCGCTCCTCCCGGGCGGTACCGGCTAATTTCCAAATCCGCTTTCACGCCCAGGAAAAGACCTATGTCTATGACCTGGTCGAGACCCAGGCCCTGGCACCGGCCTACCGCAAGCTGGTGGCAGCTAGCTCCTATTCGCTGGATGCGGAAGCAATGAGGGCGGCCTGTGGACTCTTTGTGGGCCGCCATGATTTTTCCGACTTTGCACGCCAGGAGCCAGGTCAAACGGGCGAACGCACCATATTTGACTGCGCTCTGGCGGTGGGCCCCTGGTTTGGCGGGGCGGGCCGCCATTTTCACTTCACGGTTCGGGGCGATGCTTTTCTGCGTGAACAGGTGCGTTTTATGATTGGGGCCTTGATTGAGCTGGGCCGGGGGAAACGAAGCCGTGCGGAAATCCTGGCCAGTTTAAGGGGGGAACCGGGCCAGAAGCCTTACCAGGCGGCGCCCGCCTGTGGCCTGACTTTGGCGGAGGTGCAATGGACTCTGCCCGAGGAAAATCATTTTTAATCATTTTGTTCTTTTTTTGTTACCTTTATCTTGACAAGGCTCTCTCAATCCTTTATGATTGGTTTAAGTTACAAAGGTTACAGACTCGGGAGGTGCATTTTGGATAAACGAAAGATCGGTGCGATCGTTGGTGTGATCGGGGTGACGGGTGCGATTGCAGCCAGTCAGCTGATCGATATTGATCGTACGACAGCAGATCACATGACCAGAGATCTGACAAAACAATATAACAATTCGCAGGAAACATCCCCTCAAGCGCCCAAGGAGGCGAAGGAGGAGAAGGACTTTGTGGAGGAAAAGGTCTTTGACCCCGTTCAAAATGTAGAATATGTTGTCCAAAAGGATCATCCGATCGTAGAAGCCGCAGAGGAGTCCAAGCTAGAGGCGCCTGCTTCGAAGGAAGTGGAGATCACCCTGCCCCAGGAGATCAAACCGGCGAATGAGCAAGCAAAGACCGGAGCGGAAGAAAAACCGAGTTTAGTGGCTGAGGCAGACCAAAAAGAGGGCGAAGGGAATCAGGCCGAGGAAGGCACGGATCGATCCGCGGTGGATCCCGCTCAGGCGACGGGCCAGAAAAATCAAAAGGATCCGGTTGAAATTCCCCTGCCTGCCAACGAAAAAGAAGAAGTAAAAGATTTTAAGGGCATGGTCAATGTGGAGAACCTCAACATCCGTGCCGATGCAAGCGAGACCAGCCGCGTGCTGGCCGGTCTTTCCTATGGAGACCTGGTCCTGGGCCATTATAACAATGGCTGGGTATCCTTCCGGGTCGAGGGAGAGATGGGCTATGTAAAAGCGGATTACTTAGATCGTTTAACCGATGCCGCCTATGATATTCAATTGGCCCGCAAGAAGCGCATTGCCGATGAGAAGGCTGCGGTAGAAGCGGCGCGCAAGGCAGCGGAAGAGCAGAAGAAAAAGGAAGAAGAAGAGAAGAAGAAGCAGGAAGAGGAAGAGCGCGAGCGCGAAGCGGCGGAGAAGGCTGAAGAAGAACGCCTGGCCAAGGAAAAGGAAGAACGCGAAGCGCGCGAGGCGGAAGCCCGCAAAAAAGCGGAGGCGGAACAAAAGGAACAGCGCTCCGTTGTCAAGCAGATCAAGGGCTTTGTTCAGGCCCAATACGCCAATCTTCGTCAGGAGCCCACGAAGGATAGTCCTATTGTGGGCGGATTACTGCTCAACAGCAAGATCGATGGCTTCCTTCTGAAAAATGGCTGGATCGAGGTGAAATACAACGGATCCAAGGCCTATATCTTAGGTCGTCTGGTCGGGGATAAGAAGGTAGTGCCGCCCCAACCTGCGGTCGAAGACGAGCCGGAAGAGCAGAAGGAAGAGTCCAATAAGCGTTCCGGGTATGTGAAGTACCTCCAGGGCGTCAACGTCCGTCAGGAGCCCGATCGGACCTCGGCCCGCCTTGGCTACCTGCCCGTCAACACCAAGGTGGAAGGGACGCTGGAAAATGGTTGGATCAAGCTTCAATATCAGGGACAGACGGGCTACATCATCGCCAGCGCTTTGAGTGATGAAAAACAGGAGCTGCCCGCACCAGCTGAAAATAATAATGAAGAAGCTCCAGTGGTGGAATCGGCCTCCATGGCCCAGATGATTGAGCTGGCCAAGGCCCAGCTGGGCAAGGCCTACATCTACGCGACCCAGGGTCCCAACAGCTTTGACTGTTCCGGATTGACCTACTATCTCTACCGGAGTCTGGGCGTGACCCTCTATCGTTGCTCGAGAGACCAGGCGAAAAATGGCTATCAGGTCTCCCGCGATCATCTCAAGCCCGGTGATTTGCTCTTCTTCCGTGGCATGAACTCGGTACCTGGCAGTGATGCCATCAGCCACGTAGGCTTCTATATTGGTGGCCGGATGATGATTCACGCCTCCAACCCCACCCGCGGCGTGGTGATGGATAACATCGATTCCAACTACTACACCACTCATTTTGTGACCGCCCGCCGCATCCTCAACTAAGCCCTCTTTCACACGAACCATAGATTGGAAAGAACGGAGACAAAAGGAGACTTTTGCCTCCGTTCTTTTTTCTTTCCCGGGCCCCTTGCTCGTCCCAATTTGATATAATAAAAACCTGTTGAACAAGGAAGGAGAAGCTTTATATGCCAGATGTGAAAGATCAGAAAAAAATTGTCCTTAGCCTGGTCCAGCCTTCGGGCGATCTGACCATTGGGAACTATATGGGTGCCATTCAAAATTTTGTCAAGTTGCAGAAGGACTACCGCTGTTATTTTGCTGTAGCTGACCTTCATGCCATCACCGTGCATCAGGATCCCGCCCTGCTTCGGCGGCGGAGCAAGGAAATCCTGGCCTACTATCTGGCGGCCGGCGTCGACCCCGATCAGGCGGTCTTATTCGTCCAGTCTCACGTGCCCCAGCACGCTGAATTGGCCTGGGTTCTGGACTCCTATTCCTATCTCGGCCAGCTGGAACGGATGACCCAGTGGAAGGCCAAGTCCCAAAGCAACGCCGAAAATCTCAATGCAGCCCTCCTGACCTATCCAGTCCTGATGGCCGCAGATATCTTACTCTACCAGGCGGATTATGTGCCGGTAGGCGACGATCAAAAGCAGCATCTGGAATTTGCCCGCGATCTCGCAGAGCGTTTCAACAACCGCTATTCCCCGACCTTCAATATGCCGGAAGCCCTGATTCCCAAGGCCTCCGCCCGGATCATGTCTCTGAAGGACCCCACAGTCAAGATGTCCAAATCCGATCCCGATCCCAATGCCTTTATCCTGATCAAGGACGATCCCGATACCATCCGCCGGAAGATCGGCCGAGCCGTGACGGATTCGGAAGCACACTTCTGCTACCGTCCGGAGCAAGCAGGCCTGCAAAACCTGATCAACATCTATTCGGCCTACGATGGCCGCAGCCCCCAGGTCCTGGCGGAGGAGATGGCCGGCATTTCCTATGCGGACTTTAAAGCAGCCTTGAGTGAGAAGATTATTGAAACCATGGCCCCCATCCGAGACCGCTTCCTCCAGCTGATGGAGGACAAGGCCTATCTGGAGGATATTTACCAGGCCGGTGCCCAGGAAGCCAGCCGCATGGCCCAGCGGACCCTCTCCAAGGTCTACCGCAAGGTGGGCTTCCTTTCGAAATAGCCGCTGCGGAGGATTTGTGCCCGCCGGACCCCATTGACCTTGATTAAATAGAGGTC
Source organism: uncultured Tissierellia bacterium (assembly GCA_902489145.1). Taxonomy (GTDB): domain Bacteria; phylum Bacillota; class Clostridia; order Tissierellales; family Peptoniphilaceae; genus Kallipyga. The sequence continues at coordinate 20,574 of CABTYV010000014.1, forward strand.
CATCCGATTAAATCGTCACCTGGTCAATTCAATCGGTAAAGAACGCTTGACCAATCCGAGTAAATGTCCACTTCGGCCCATTGAATCGGTAAACGATCGGGAACAGTGGAATAAAATGAAATGCACACCAGAATCGGCTTATTGCCTTTGGTTAACCAAAAGCCGAGGAAATAGCCGATTTTGTGATTTGCTCGGTCACCTTTCCCTTTTTTTCGACCGATCAAATGGGCAATGCCTGGATTTGATCGGTGAAGAATTCTTTATCCTACCGATCAAATTTTAAAAATCTGAATTTGATCGGATTTCGACTTCGACCAAGCCCCAAGTATCGGATGTGCCGCCCTCAGACAAAGCATGCCATAAAAAAAGAGCGGAGGCTCCTGTAAGCCTTCCGCTCTTTTTGTATTCACTGGGACCGGTGCTGCCATCAACAGCTGCGACAGGGGCCAGCAAGCATCCTTACTTCTGGTCCTTCTCCACCTTGGCCTGGGCGGCTGCGAGGAGTGCCAGCGGAACACGGTAGGGGGAGCAGGAGACATAGTCCAGTCCCACGCCGTAGAGGTATTTGACCGTTCTGGGATCGCCGCCGTGCTCGCCGCAGATGCCCAGGTGGAATTTGTCCCCCTTGACCTTTCGGGCGTTTTTGCAGGAGAGCTCAACCAGCTTGCCGACGCCCTCCTGATCCAAGGAGACGAAGGGATCCCGTTCGAAGATGCCCTTGTCCAGGTAATCCTGGAGGAATTTGCCCGCATCATCACGGGAGAAACCGAAGGTCATCTGGGTCAGGTCGTTGGTGCCGAAGGAGAAGAAATCGGTGATCTCCGCAATCTCATCGGAGACCAGGGCGGCACGCGGGGTTTCGATCATCGTGCCAATGAGGTAGTCGAAGGACTCGCCCTTTTCTTCCAGCACCTTCTCGACTTCATCGCGGACCTCATCCACGACGTATTGGAGCTCCTTCTTGTCGGTGGACAGCGGAATCATGATTTCCGGAATGATATTCTTGCCGGTCTCCTGACGGGCACGGCAGGCACCCAGCATGATGGCGCGAGCCAGCATCCGGTAGATGGAAGGGGCGGTAATGCAGAGGCGCAGACCGCGGTGACCCAGCATGGGGTTGACCTCGGCGAGCTCTTTGATCTCGGTCTTGACCGCTTCCACGGTGACGCCTAGGTTCTTGGCCGCCAGCTCAATGTCCTTCTCTTCGCGCGGCACGAATTCGTGCAGGGGGGGATCCAGGAGACGAATGGTCATCGGCAGCTCGCCCATGATCTTGTACATCTCATAGAAATCCTCCTCGAGGAGGGGTTCGATCTTGGAGAGAGCGTCATTGCGCTGCTCATCCGTCTGGGCCAGGATCATCTGGCGCACGTTTTGGATCCGGTCTTCGGAGAAGAACATATGCTCGGTCCGGCAGAGGCCAATGCCTTCGCAGCCGAAATCGATGGCCTGCTGGGCTTCCTCAGGCGTATCGGCATTGGTGCGGACCTTGAGCTCCTTGATCTCATTGACCCAGCCCATGAACTCGCCGAAGACGCCGGCCAGCTTGGGGGCGACCGTCTTGACTTCCCCTGCGTAGATGGCACCGGTGGAGCCGTCGATCGAGATGATGTCCGAACCGGTCAAATGATGATCACCGACGGTGAGGGTTTTGGCTTCAGCGTTGATGCGCAGGGCATGAGCGCCGCTGACGCAGCACTTGCCCATACCACGCGCGACGACCGCAGCATGGGAGGTCATCCCGCCACGGGCGGTCAGGATTCCCTGGGCAGAAACCATGCCGGCCAAATCCTCCGGAGAGGTCTCATTGCGAACCAGGATCACGTCTTCGCCCTTCGCCTTGGCCGCTTCGGCCTCAGGCGCCGAGAAGACGATCCGGCCAGTGGCAGCGCCCGGAGACGCCGCCAGGCCCTTGCTCAGGACCTCGGCCTTTTTCAGCGACTCCGCATCAAAGGTGGGGTGAAGGAGCTGGTCCAGTGCCTTGGGTTCGACCATGGTGATGGCCTTTTCCTTGGTAATCTTGCCCTCATGAACCAGGTCCACCGCAACCTGAACCGCCGCGGTAGCGGTCCGCTTGCCGTTACGCGTCTGCAGGAGGAAGAGCTTTCCTTCCTGGATGGTAAACTCCATATCCTGCATGTCTTTATAGTGATCCTCCAGGAGGTGAGCCGTCTTGACAAATTCTTCATAGACAGCCGGATTGTCCTCTTCGAGGTGGGAAATAGGATTGGGGGTCCGAATGCCGGCGACCACGTCTTCGCCCTGGGCGTTCATCAGGTATTCTCCGAAGATCTTGTTTTCACCGGTGGCGGGGTTGCGGGTGAAGGCCACGCCGGTGCCGGACTTATCGTCCATGTTGCCGAATACCATTTGCTGGACATTGACGGCCGTCCCCAGGGTATCGGAGATTTCATTCATGCGGCGGTAGTAAATGGCCCGCTCATTGTTCCAGGACTTGAAGACCGCTTCGATGGCCTGAGAAAGCTGGTGCATGGGGTCCTGAGGGAAGTCCTCTCCTTTGAGCTCCTTGTAAAGCGCCTTGTATTCATCGGCCAGGCTCTTGAGATCATCCGCGGAAAGCTCGTAGTCCTGCTCCACACCGGCGGCTTCTCTTTTGGCAGCCAGCAGGGCCTCAAATTTTTCGGTGGGCAGGCCCATGGCCACGTCTGAGAACATCTGGATGAAGCGACGGTAGGAGTCGTAGGCCCAGTGGGGATTGCCCGTCTTTTCGGCTACGGCCTGGACCGACTCATCGTTCAGACCCAGGTTGAGGATGGTATCCATCATGCCAGGCATGGAGATGGGGGCGCCGGAGCGGACGGAGAAGAGTAAAGGATCCTCCTTGTCGCCAAACTTCTTGCCGATATGGGCCTCTACGTGGGCCAGATGGTCCCGGATCTCCTGCTTCAAATCGTCCCAGAGCTTCTGCTCCTCCTGATAACGCGTGCAGGCTTCTGTGGTCAAAATGAAGCCGTAGGGCACATTGATGCCCAGGTTGGTCATTTCGGCAAGGTTGGCACCCTTACCACCGAGGAGCAAGCGCTGGTCCTTGTTGCCCTCGTCGAAGTTGTATACATACTTTGTCATACACTTCTTTCCTTTCTAGTTTCTTCTAAGTGACGGATGATTATATCTGCCGTTTCTTCCACGGCTCGATCTGTCACATCAATGATGGGACAGCCGATTTGCTTCATCACCTGCTCCGCAAAGCTCAGCTCTTCCTGAATGCGCTGGGGGCCGGCATAGGCCGCATGGGCCGGCAGACCCAGGCTTTCCAGCCTTTTCTTTCGCTGAGTGAGCAAGAAGGAGAGCGGGGCCGTCAGGCCCACTACCTTGCCCGGTCCGGCCCGAAAGAGCTCCTCCGGAGGCAGGGTCTCAGGGACCAGGGGGATATTGATCACCTTGTAGGACCGACTGGCCAAATAGAGGCTGAGCGGCGTTTTCATGGTGCGGGAGACGCCGATCAGGCAAAGGTCCGCATCGAAAACCCCCTTTGGATCCCGACCATCATCGAAGCGGTGGGCAAAATCCATGGCATAGAGGGGACTGGCCGAAGAGGAGTCACAGGGAAGCGCTTGCAGCGTTTCCTCCTTCATGGCCTGGACCAGAGGGGCGAGGAGGCTCTGCTCCACGAGCCCATGCAAGCGGCAGAAGTGCCGGAGGGCTTGGTCCAGCTCAGGATCCCGGAAGGCATGAAAGATCAAGCGGCGGATCCCACTGGTCTGAAAGCGCCAAAGGAGGCGGTCCAGCTCTTCAGGCGACCGGATGGGGCCCCGGGTCTCCAGGGGGACCGATCGTCCGAGCGGGCGCTGTGCCAGCAAAATGGAGGCCTCAAAAGCTTCTGGATCTTGATCGGATAATAGCGTAAAACGATCCCAGCTCATGCACCCTCCCTTTCTCGGACAGACGACTGCTCCACTTACCATTTTATCACAGAAACAAAGGGCGGGCGCACAAATTCCAAGTCGCTTGTGTTAAAATGGGGATAACTTTTTATTTGTGTGAGGAGGTCATCTTTGAAGCATTCGAATCAGGACCATCGTCCATGGAAAAAAAGAGCAGGCCAGGTCATTGCCATCGTTCTAGCGATCAGCATGGTTGTTGGCATCGTGGGATCTGTCATGATGTCCTTGCGCTGGTAATTCCGTTCGCTGCCCCTTTTTCCCTTATTTAAAGGGGAAAAAGCAGACAACTTTTTTGTTTTATGGAGTAAGGAGAGGAAGTCTCAACCCTATGAAAAATTTAGATACCCATTACGATCCCAAGCGATTTGAGGACCGGATCTATCAGACCTGGGAGTCATCGGGCGATTTTGTGGCCGATGTCCACTCAGATAAGACCCCTTATACCATCGCCATGCCGCCCCCCAATGTGACCGGCAAGCTCCACATGGGCCATGCCCTGGTCAATACCCTTCAGGACATCATGATTCGCTGGAAGCGGATGATGGGCTATGAAGCCCTGTGGATTCCGGGCTGCGACCATGCCTCCATCGCCACGGAGGCCAAGGTGGTGGAAAAATTAAAAGAAGAAGGCAAAAGCAAACAGGACGTCGGCAGGGAAGCCTTTGTTGATGCCTGTTGGGACTGGACCCGGGAATATGGGGGCAATATCCGCCTCCAGCTGCGCAAGCTCGGCGTTTCCTGTGACTGGTCCCGGGAGCGGTTCACCCTCGATGAGGGCCTCAGCAAAGCCGTCTATACCGTCTTCCAGGCCTTATATGAGGAAGGGAAGATTTACCGCGGCGACCGGATCGTCAACTGGTGCCCCCACTGCGGGACCGCCATTTCTGATGCGGAGGTCGACCATGTCGACGAGCACGGCCATCTCTGGTATGTGCGCTATCCCCTCAAGGAAGACCCGGACCGCTATTTAATGATCGCCACCACCCGGCCTGAAACCATGGTGGGCGACTTGGCCCTGGCCGTCCATCCGGACGATGCCCGCTATCAGGACCTGGTTGGGCAAACGGTGATCCTGCCCCTGGTGGGCCGTGAAATCCCCGTAATCGCAGATGCCTATGTCGATCCGGACTACGGCACGGGCGTGGTAAAAATTACCCCCTCCCACGACCCCAATGACTTCGAGGTTGGGGCCCGTCATGACCTTGGTCAATGCAAGGTCATTGATGAAGCGGCCCGAATTGTCCCGGGCTATGCGCCCTATTCCGGCCTGGACCGCGACCAGGCCCGCCAACAGATCCTGGCCGATCTTGAAGCCCTGGGCCAGCTCGACCGCGTCGAGGAGCTGGATCATGCCGTGGGTCACTGCAGCCGATGCGACCATATCATCGAACCCCTCCTTTCCAAACAGTGGTTCGTCGCCATGGATGAATATATCCAGGGAGCCAAGGAGGCCCTGGACCAGGGCGAAGTTCAGCTGGTGCCCAGCCGATTTGACAAGATTTACCGCAACTGGGTGGACAATATCCGCGACTGGACCATTTCCCGCCAGCTCTGGTGGGGGCACCGGATTCCGGTCTGGTATTGTCAGGACTGCGGCGAGGTGATCGTCCATACCCAGCCAGGCGCCCCTGAGGCCTGTCCAGCCTGCGGCTCTACGCACCTGGACCAGGATCCCGATACCCTCGATACCTGGTTTTCCTCCGCCCTCTGGCCCTTCTCCTCCCTAGGCTGGCCGGATCAGACCGCGGATCTTGAAAAATTCTATCCCACCGACACCCTCATGACGGGCTATGACATCCTCTTCTTCTGGGTCATCCGCATGATCTTCTCCGCCAAGCACTTTACCCACCAGGCGCCCTTCTCTCATGTCTATTTCAACGGCCTGGTCCGTGATGAGCAAGGCCGCAAGATGGCCAAATCCCTGGGCAATGGGATCGATCCCCTGGATGTGATTGACCAGTACGGGGCCGATGCCCTGCGCTTTACCCTGATCAGCGGCAACACGCCGGGCAATGACACCCGCTTCAGCGCCGCCAAGGTAGAAGCCTCCCGCAACTTTGCCAATAAGCTATGGAATGCCAGCCGCTTCGTCCTGATGAACCTGGAGGAGGGGGCCGACCTGCACTACCAGAAGGAAGCGTTAGAGGTGGAGGATCGCTGGATTTTATCCAACCTGCACGCGCTTTGCGAAACGGTGGAGCGCAATCTCGATAAATTTGAAATTGGTCTGGCCGCCGCCGCCCTCTATGAGTTCATCTGGTTCCGCTTCTGCGACTGGTACATTGAGATGAGCAAGCCCCGCCTGTACGGCGAGGATGCGGCACGCAAAAAAACCGTCCAGGCGGTGCTCCTGGAGGTGCTAGGCGCTGTGGTCCGCCTCCTCCATCCCTTCATGCCCTTCCTCACCGAAGAGATTTGGGCCTACCTGCCCAACCGGACGGGCCGGATCATCAAAGCCGCCTACCCCTTGGCGGACGAATATCCCCGCTTCCCGGACGAAGAGGCAGCCATTGGCCTGGCCATTGATGCCATCGTTGCCATCCGCAATGAGCGCCAGAGCCGGGGGATTGCGCCGAAGAAAAAATCCGATCTCTATCTTTATTCCGATTCCAGCGAGGTGCGAAGGCTCCTTCAGTCGATCGACTATGAGTTTGTCAACCTGGCCTCCGCGGGCCGGGTTGAGGTGGTTAACCAGGATCCCAAGCTGGACAATGCGGCCGTCATTGTCCAGGACCAGGTCAAAATCTACCTGCCGCTCCAGGGCCTGATCGATTATGAAGAAGAGGTCAAGAAGCTTCAAAAAGAGTTAGACCAGGCCCAAAATGGCCTGGCGCTCTCGGAGAAAAAGCTCCAGAACAAGGGCTTTACCGACCATGCGCCGGAGGCGGTCGTGCAAAAGGAAAAGGACAAGTGCGAGGCCTTCCGCCGGCTGATTCCCGACCTGGAGGGCGCCCTGGCCGAAGCAAAAAAAATGATTTCGTAAATGCATTGACATTAGGGGTCCCTTGTAGTAGCATATGGGAGTAGCTCTTTTGGAGTAATAAAGTTTTGGAGGATTTTCATGGTAAAAGGAACAGTAAAATGGTTCAGCGCAACTAAGGGGTATGGATTCATTTCCACCGAAGAAGGTAACGACGTCTTCGTTCACTTCTCTGCTCTGCCCGACAATGGGGATTTCCGCACGCTTGACGATGGTCAGGAAGTGGAGTTCGACATTGTGGACGGCGAAAAGGGACCGCAGGCCGCCAACGTAGTTAAACTCTAGTCTTCAAGTGCCGAAAGGTCATTTTGAAATACAAAAGTTTTGACTTCAAAGACCGGATTTTTCATCCGGTCTTTTCTTTTACTCCACGATAAGGGGGAGGGGGAGGCA
>CABTYV010000015.1 GCA_902489145.1 uncultured Tissierellia bacterium
ACCTGGCGCGAATAGAATCGGGCCAATACGAATTAAAGCTTGAGCCGTTTGATTTGAATGAACTTGTCCTTCCAGCAGCGCTTTTTTGATCGCAGGTAGGCTTACTCGAAATGAGGGTCCATTTTTTTGTCGATGACGCAGATCCAGGTTTGACCGGGGTTGAGTGTCAGCTCCGCCCCTTCCTTGGTAAAAAAACGAGTGGGGCTGGTATGGTCATCTTTTTTGGTCCAGGTAATTTCCTGGTATTTTCCGCCGGTCACATAGTAACCTCGGCCACTGCCCGTATCGTGAAAGGCCCGGTGGCCCTTGCGGTCGTACAGGTAGGAATCGGCGTACTGGAGGATGACGTTTTTTGCGCGCACGACCTGACCGCTTCCTTCGTCCACCTGCAAACGCCCTTCCCGCGTCCGGGTGTAGGTCTGATCCGACGGATCATATTCGAAAAGAATATTGTTGAGCTTGCCCGTATAGTTGAGGCGAAAGCGCTGAGCGGATTTTCCGGAGGCGAGGGCTTCAAAATGGGGGTGGAAGAGAAAGCCCGGCCCCTTGCCCTCCGCCTGCCAGCCGTGCGCTTCGGCGTAGCGGAAGGCGTCGCCCAGCTTTAGATAGGAATTGTGGGGCGCCTTTTTTCCGCTCTTTCCATAGCGAAAAAAGAGCTTGCCCATCAGGTTCATCCCATCTAAGTCCTGCATGCCCAGGGTCCGAATCAACTGCAGGCCGTCCTTGCTGCCGCCATGGTGGGTGTAGAGGCCGCCATATTGGTGGGCAATCGTAACAAAGTTGGGCCGAGCTGAGCGGATGGGGCCGATCAGATGATCAGCCGCCTGATCATCCCGCTCAAATAGGGCCAGATAGCGGGTAAATTCGCCTTCTACGCGCATTTCCCAAACGATCGCCGCTGAAGAGAGGTTGGCTTGGGGGCGGGCCCGTTTTTGATTGTCGATCATGACCATCAGGGGGCGCTTGTTCACCTGATCCTTGCGAATGGGCAGGCCGCTATAGGGAGAAAGGTAGCTTTCTTCGGCCGGCGGAAGGGGCTCTGTGGAGGCAAGCTCGCTGGAGTCCTCTTCGGGGCGGGTGGACGTGGAGGCGGGCGCATCAGCAGAAGAAGATGTGGCCGGTGCGGATGCCTGCTGACAGCCCACCAGGAGCGCGAGCAGGCACAACAAGGTGCAGATGGATTTTTTCATGGGATTCCTCATTTCTTTTTCATTTCATGATAGGATCATTATAACCGCTACGAGGCGAACCTGGAAGGCGTAGCCAGAGGCCGCAGGGCGCTTGGGGCGGGACATATTTTTAGGGAAAATCTTGCAGACTCCTCCTTTTTTTGCTAGACTAGGCGGGTAAGCTGGTGTGTCGGAATTGGCAGACGAGACAGACTCAAAATCTGTTGCTGTTTGGCAGCGTGTGGGTTCAAGTCCCACCACCAGCATGATGCCACGTCGTGAGACGTGGCCTTTTTTGTAGTGGATAGGATGTCGTACGGCCAGGAATACAGCGGGAAGGAGCTTGAATTATGACCCAGAAAAAGCAAGCGTCCCAAAAGAAGCACACCGAGGAGCCAGGCACAAAAGGAAGCTTTTTGATGATCGATGGATCCAGCCTCCTCTTCCGTGCCTTCTATGCCATTCGGGACCTGAGAACCAGGGATGGGATTTATACCAACGGGGTTTACGGATTTCTCACTATGTTTTGGAAGGTGGTGGAGGAGGTCGATCCGGCCTATATTGTCGTCGCCTTTGACCGACCTGAGCCGAGCTTCCGGGTCGAGGCCTTTGCGGACTACAAGGGCAATCGGACGGCCATGCCACCGGAGCTGGGGCCGCAGTTTGGCATCGTCAAGGACCTGCTCAAGGCCTTGGGGGTCCGGACCATTGACCGAGCGGGCTTTGAGGCGGATGATCTGATCGGGACCCTTTCTCGCCAGGCCGAGGAAGCGGGCCTTCACGCCATCTTGCTGACGGGCGACCGGGATTATTTTCAGCTCGCCTCCGACCAGACGACCATATATTATACCAAGCGAGGGATCAGCGAGCTTGAATCCGTCGATCCGGCTTATATTCGAGAAAAATATGAGGGCCTGGAGGCCAAGGATTTAATTGAACTCAAGGGCTTGCAGGGGGATAGCTCCGATAACATCCCCGGCGTGCCGGGGATCGGGGAGAAGACGGCGATCAAGCTGATTGCCCAGTTCGGCTCGATCGAGGGCCTCTACGAACATATTGAGGAGGTCTCCGGGGCCAAACGAAAAGAGAATTTGCTGGAAAATCGCGATTTGGCTTTTCTTTCCAGACGGTTGGGCACAATCTGCCGAACCGTGGACCTCTCCGAGGACCTCTCTTTTTATAAGCCTCAGGCGGCCGACCGGCCCCATCTGACTGAGCTTTTTGAGCGTCTGGAATTTCAAACCTTCGCTGAGCGTTTTGCCCTCGACGATTCGAAGAAGGCTTCGCCCTCCTTCGAGGGGAAGTGGCTGGCACCACCTGCCTGGCCTTCTCTTGCTCAGAAGCTGATGCAAAAAAAACGGGTCCCCTTTTTCCTCCTATCAGACGGCCCCCAATATCTTCACGACAAGCCCTCCTTTGCCGGCTTTCTGCTCGGCAAGGAGGCGCTCCTTCTGGCAATCTCTGGTCATGAGGGGGCTTTCCAGAAGGCCTTTGCCCCGGTATTTGGCCCGGATGGGCCAACGCTTTTGGCCTATGACATCAAGGAAAGCCTGGTGCTTTTGGGCCGGATGGGCATCGAGGGAGAGACAGCCTACGAGGACCTGATGCTGATGGCCTACCTGATCGATCCCAACCGGTCTGACTTTGATCCAAGTGAGCTGGCCGAAGGCTATACGTCATTTGCCCTCAAAAGTCGGGCGGCGATTGTAGGCAAGGGCGCCAAGCAGAAAAAATGGAGCGAGCTGGACCGGGAAGCGCTTAGCCCCTATTTCGCGGGCCTGCTGCACACCCTCGAAGAGGCGCATGATCCGCTATGGTCCCAGGTGGAGGCGCAGGGCATGAGCCGGCTCTTCCGGGAGATTGAAAATCCGCTGGCGCAGGTATTGGCCCGCATGGAGCGAACCGGGGTGGGGGTCAATCGATCGGTTTTGGAAGGCTTGGGCGAGCGCTATCGATCTCGCTTAGAAGCGTTAGAAAAGACCATTTATGACTATGCAGGCAGGTCCTTTAATATCAACTCCTCTCAGCAGCTCAGCCAGGTCCTCTTTGAAGAGCTTGGGATCAAACCGGGCAAGAAGACCAAAACGGGCTATTCCACGGCGGCCGATGTGCTGGAAAAGCGTGTAGGGGACCATCCCATTATCGAGGCCCTTTTGGACTACCGAATGCTGGCGAAGCTCATTTCGACTTATGTAGACGGTTTTCTGCCTTATATTGACGAGGACGATCGGGTGCGCTCCCAGTTTAAACAAAATGCAGCGGCGACCGGCAGACTTTCTTCGACCGAGCCCAATCTACAAAATATCCCGGTGCGGACCGAAGAGGGGCGTAAGCTCCGTTCGGTCTTTGAGGCGGGCCCGGGTCGGGTCTTGATCGACTCGGACTATTCCCAGATTGAGCTCCGCGTGCTGGCCTCCCTGGCGGGAGATGAATCGATGATTCACGCTTTTGAAAGCGGCCTCGACATCCACAGAAAGACCGCTTCGGAGATCCTCCATAAGGATCTGGCCGAGGTGACGGATGAGGAGCGTTCCTCTGCCAAGGCAGTGAACTTCGGCATCATCTACGGGATTTCGGACTATGGCCTCTCTCAAAATCTGGGCATTGGTCGTCAGGAAGCAAAGGACTATATCGAAGGCTATAAGGCCACCTATCCGGCCATTCGCACCTACATGGATGAGCTGGTGGTCCAGGCTCGGGAAAAGGGCTATGTCGAGACGTATTACGGCAGACGGCGTCCGATTCCAGAGCTGGCTTCCAAGAATTTCACCATCCGTTCTTTTGGGGAGCGGATGGCGCTCAATACGCCCATTCAGGGGACGGCGGCCGATTTGATCAAGCTCGCCATGATCCATGTAGACGGCTATCTAAAAGCGCATCATTCGACCGCCCGGCTGGTCTTGCAAGTCCATGACGAGCTGATTGTAGAGGTGGAAGAGGAAGAAGCCGCGTCCTTAGCCAAGGAGATTAAAAGAATTATGGAGGAGGTTGTCCACTTCCCGGTGCCATTATGCGCCGATACGGGACTGGGCAAGTCATGGTATGAAGCCAAGTAATGAAAAAAATGGGCGGCGGATCGGCATCACCGGCGGAATCGCCTCGGGAAAATCGACCCTGGTCGCTTTATTAAAAGAAGAGGGCTACCGCGTTCTGGAGGCGGACGGCCTGGCCCATGCCGAGATGGGCCCGGGGAAGTCTCTTTCTTCTGCGATCTTGCGGGCTTTTGGGCCCGACCTGGATGACGGTCAGGGGGGGATTGACCGTAAGAAGCTGGGGGAACGGGTCTTTGAGGATCCCGCTCTTCGGAAGCGTCTGGATGCCTTGACCCATCCCCTGCTCTACGCGAAAATGGCAACACTCGCAAAGCGGTACGAGGAAGACCAGCCGGGTGGCCTGCTCTTTTTTGATATTCCCCTCCTATTTGAGACCGCCGCGCTCTCCGCCTGCTTGGACTTGGATGAGACCTGGCTGGTCAGTGCGCCGGAGGAGGTGCGGATCCAGCGCATTCAGATGCGTGACGGCCTGGACCGGGCCCAGGCCCAGGCGCGCATCTCGGCCCAGATGAGCGAGGCAGAAAAAAGAGCCAAAGCGGATCGAATCCTGTATAATGAGGGCAGCCTCGCCGATTTGGAAAGGCAAATGCATCAGGCTTTAGAGCTAGAAAGAGTATAAGATGAATTTTATAAAAAAACTCTTAAAATACCTGCTTCTGCTTCTTTTTGTCGTTTTTCTACTGGGCTTTCTGCTCTCCTATCTATTGAGCTATGTCGGATCGGGCAATTATCCCATCCGCTACGGAGAGGAGATTGAGCGGGTGGCGCAGGAGGAGAAGCTGGATCCGCGTTTGATCGCAGCCATTATTAAGACGGAGTCTGATTTTCGAAGCGAGGTCATCGCCTCCGATGGGGGCATGGGGCTGATGCAGCTCATGCCGGAGACGGCCCAGGAGATGTGTCAGGCCTTCGGGCTCACCTATCAAAAGGATTTGATGCTCGATCCTGCGACCAATATTAAGCTGGGGACCCATTATCTTTCCAGTCTGATTCAAAAATATCAAAACCGTCACCTGGCCACCGCCGCCTACAATGTAGGCCAGCGAAAGGTGGATGGCTGGTTGAAGGATGGGACGATCACCTGGGAGCTGTCCAGTATGGACAAAATTCCGGTGCCGATCACGCGCCGCTATGTGAAAAAGGTGGACAAGGCCTATCAGATTTATAGCGTTTTCTACCCGGACCATTTGCCGAAGGAAACGGCATCCATGAACGCTTTTGCCCTTGCCTGGGACCATTTGGTCAAGGCGGCCCGTTGGTCGATTAATAAAGTGAAATAGAAGAGGGGACGGTGAAAAAGCCGTCCCTTTTCGTTTCTTTACTTGAAGATTGGATCAATTCCCGATAGAATAAACAAGGAATTAACAAGGATCGGCATTTTCTATTCAACCTGGAAAAAGACTTGCATCATTCCACCAATATGCTATACTTATCAAGTCGCTATATTTTTATGCGCAGAAGTGGTGAAACTGGCAGACACGCCATCTTGAGGGGGTGGTGAGCCAAAAGCTCTTGTGGGTTCGAATCCCATCTTCTGCACTTTTTTGCGGAGAACGACTTGATCGTTTTCCGCATTTTTTTATTTTTAACTTATGAGAGGAGTAGGACAAATGAAACTCGAAAACCTGACTTTCCGAGGTGGGACCCACCTCGAGGAGTTCAAAGAACTGTCGAGTGGATCCGAGCCGCGTCCCATGCCGGCCCCTTCCAAGGTACTTCTGACCCTGTCCCAACACATTGGCGCTCCGGCCAAGGCCCTGGTAAAAAAGGGCGACCCCATCAAGCTGGGCCAGAAGATTGCGGAGGCAGGGGGCTTCGTTTCTGCGCCGGTTCATGCCTCCGTTTCCGGCACGGTCAGTGGGCTGGTGGCCTATCGATCGGCGACCGGCCAGATGGTGCAGGCGATTGAAATCGAGAATGATGGCCTTGATACGCTGGGCTATGAACCGGTCGATCGTTCCGGTGAGGAGCTGAGCCCACAGGAGATTTTGGGCTATATCCAGGAGGCTGGGATCGTCGGGATGGGCGGCGCTGGCTTTCCTACCCATGTGAAATTGCAACCGCCCAAGGATATGCCCGTGGATACGATCATCCTCAACGGAGCAGAATGCGAGCCTTACTTAACCTGTGATGATGTCACCATGCGCCTCCACCCGGAAAAGGTGGTAAGCGGTCTGGAGCTGATGCTGAAGGCTACCGGCGCCAAAAAGGGCTTTATTGCCATTGAGGACAATAAAGCGGCCGCGATTGCCGCTGTGGAAAAGGCGGTAGGCGATCGGACAGATATGACCGTCGCTGTGATGAAGACCAAGTATCCCCAGGGCGATGAAAAAAGAATCATTACCTCCGTAACGGGTCGAAGCGTGCCCATGGGGGGCTTGCCGGCTGCGGTAGGCTGCGTGGTGGAAAATGTGGGGACCGCCTGCGCGATTGTGGATGCCGTTTATTACGGTAAGCCTCTCTACGAGCGTGTCATGACCGTGACCGGTCATGCGGTCAACGAAGCCCAGAACCTCCTGGTCCGTTTCGGCTGTAGGATTTCTGATATTTTGGACTTTGCCGGAGGGCTCGCCTGTGAGCCCGGCAAGATTATTTTCGGCGGTCCGATGATGGGGGTGGCCCAGGCTAACCAGGATGCAGTCAATGACAAGCGCAATAACGGGATTTTGGTCCTGACCCCCGAAGAAGCAGCGCCGATGCCAGTGGATCCCTGCATTCGCTGCAACCGCTGCGTGGAGGTTTGTCCGGTCTTCCTGGAACCCCTGATGATCGCCTCTGCGGCCAAGATGGAGGTTTGGGATACCGCAGAACGCTTTGATATCACGGCCTGCATCGAATGCGGGTCTTGCTCCTACATCTGTCCTTCCCATCGTCCCCTCACCGAGCTGATTCGTTTCGGCAAGGCGCACGTGATGGCGATGAATAAGAAAAAGTAAAAGGAGAATGGTATGCCAACTTCCAGTACATCTCTGGTCCATGCCGATCAACTCAAGGTGACCTCCTCCCCCCATATGCGGACCCAGGACTCCACCCGGCGCATCATGCTTGATGTGATCATTGCCCTGCTTCCGGCAGTGGTGGCTTCCGTAGTGCTCTTCCGCTGGCAGGCGGTCGGGGTCCTTTGCGTCTCAGTTTTGGCCAGTGTGGCCGCAGAAGCCATCAGCCAGAAGCTGATGGGTCGGCCGATCAGCATTTCGGATCTTTCCGCTGTCGTAACGGGCCTCCTGCTCGCCTTCAACGTTCCGGCCGGATTTCCTTTATGGAAAACCGCGGTCGGCTCAATCTTTGCAATCGTCATTGTCAAACAGCTTTTCGGTGGGATCGGTTCCAACTTCATGAACCCGGCCCTGGCCGGGCGCGCCTTCTTACTCGCCCAGTGGGGCAAGGATATGACGGCCACCGTTCAGCCCTTCCAGCCGGATGTCCTTTCCGGTCCGACCCCCCTGGCCCTGGCCAAATCAGCGACTGCGGCGCCCGGAGCGATGCCGAGCCTGATGGATCTCTTTTTGGGCAATGTACCGGGTATGCTCGGCGAGGTTTCGGCCCTGGCCCTCCTGATCGGCGCACTTTACTTACTCATTCGGGGCGTCATTCAGCTGCGGATTCCTCTGGCCTACTTAGGCTCCTTTGTGGTCTTTATCGCCCTTTTCGGTGGGCTGAAAGGCACGGTTGGATTTTCTGATATTCCTTACCAGCTTTTTTCCGGCGGTCTGATGTTGGGGGCCTTCTTCATGGCCACTGACTACGCCTCGACGCCGGTTACCGCCAAGGGGCAGCTTCTGTTTGGCCTGGGGGCCGGATTTTTGACCGCCCTGATCCGCGTTTACGGCGGCTATCCAGAAGGCGTTTCCTATGCCATTTTGCTGATGAATGTCTGCACGCCGATCCTTGATCAATTCATTCGCAATCGAACCTTTGGGAGGGTCAACCATGAATAAGTCCTTCAACTATGCGATCCGACTGCTCCTGATCTGTGCGGTAGCCACCCTTATTTTGGCCTTCACCAATGCGAAAACCGCACCGGTCATTGCGGAGCGGCAAAAACAGCAAACCCTGGAAGCCTATAAAAAGGTGTATCCAGAGGCGGAAGAAATCAAGCCGATTCAGGATACGAGCCTGCTCTCCGATCATGTCATTGACATCCAGCAGGTGGAGGTTGGTGGTGCCGTAGACGGTTATATTTTTAATGTCGTCAGTCCCACCGGCTATGACGGTCCAGTAACTTATGTCGTAGGAGTGCAAAAGGATGGTACGGTCAAGGGCATGGCCGTCATCGCTCAGACGGAAACCAAGGGCTTTGGGGCTGCGGTTGCGGAACCGGCCTATGCAGAAGCGATGAAGGGTGCCATTTTAAAGGGAGAGATTGTGCGGGGGAGCCAGGCAGGCGAATCCACCATTCCATCCCTGTCCGGAGCTACGAAAACAACCAACGCCATGGTCGGCGGCATGAATGCCGTTTCTGAAGCCATGGCGAAGCTGAGCGGAGGGGAGACGAAATAATGAAAATCAAATCACTCTTTACGCGCGGAATCCTGGAGGATAACCCGGTCCTGGTTCAGTTGATCGGCTTTTGCTCCGTTTTAGCGGTGTCGACGGAGGTCTTTAATGCTTTGGGTATGGGGGTTTCCCTTCTCTTGGTCTTGACGGCCTCGAACGTCGTCATCTCCCTGCTTCGGAAATTCATTCCATCGGAGATTCGGATCCCTGCCTTTATCGTCGTCGTCGCTTCGTTCGTAACCATCCTGCAGATGCTGTTAGAGGCCTTCATCCCCGACCTCTATAACGCCCTGGGGATTTTCCTTCCCCTGATCGTGGTCAACTGCATCATCCTGGGTCGAGCTGAGGCCTTCGCCTATAAAAATGGGGTCTTTGCCTCGTTCATCGATGGGCTGGGCAATGGCCTGGGCTATACCCTGGTCATTGTGGCCGTGGCAGTGGTGCGGGAGCTTTTGGGCAATGGGTCCATCTTCGGGCTGGATCTGATTCCGGAGGCCTATCACCTGCCTTTCTTCCAGCAGCCTGCTTCGGCCTTTATCATCCTGGGCCTTTTTGTAGCAGCGGCCAATTTTTTCCGTCAAAGAAAGAAGGAAAAAGAACTGGCGAAGCCTGTATTGGTGGATCCCAGTCAGTTTGAGGGAGGAGCAGCCAAATGAAAGATATTTTAATGATCGTCTTCTCGACCATCTTTATTAACAACTACGTTCTGGCCCAGTTTTTGGGCATTTGCCCCTCGATCGGGGTCACCTCCAAGGTGGAGTCGGCCATGGGCATGGGGATGGCGGTCACCTTTGTCATCACCTTCGCCTCCGCGATCACCTGGCTGATTGACGTCTACCTCCTCCAGCCCAACCTGATCTACTTGCGCACCATCGCCTTTATTCTGGTGATTGCGACCCTGGTTCAGCTGGTCGAAATGTTTTTGAAAAAGTCGGCGCCATCCCTGTACAATGCGCTTGGTATCTATTTGCCCCTGATCACCACCAACTGTGTGGTGTTGGGCGTGGCGCTGCTCAATGTTCAGTCCAACTATAATTTGATTGAAACCATTTTTTCCGGTTTGGCAGCCTCCATCGGTTTTTTCCTGGCCATAGTCCTTTTGGCGGCCATCCGCGAGCGCTATGATATCAACGCAGAGGTACCCAAGCCCTTCCGCAATGTGCCGCTGGCTCTGATCAGCCTGGGCCTGATGTCCATTGCCTTCTCGGGCTTCACCGGAATGTTCCAATAAGGGGGGAATCATGGATCAAATCTTACAACCTGTTTTGATAATGGCAGTGCTGGGCGGCCTTTTTGCTTTCCTCTTAGGAATCGTCTCAAAGCTGACCTACATTCCGGTGGATCCCAAGGTAGCGGCTGTCCGGGAGGCGCTCCCGGGGGCCAACTGTGGAGCCTGCGGCTATCCAGGCTGTGACAACATGGCCCTGGCCATTGCCAGTGGAGAAGCACCGGTCAACGGTTGCCCGGTGGGCGGCGAAAAGTCGGCTACGGCCATCGCAGCCATCATGGGTCAGGGCGTGGGTGCCAGCCAACGGATGGTGGCTTCGGTCCAGTGCCAGGGGGATGAAACACACACCGAACGTCTCTTTGACTACAGCGGGGTTTCGGATTGCCGGATCATGGCCAAGTCCTACGGTGGCTGCAAGTCCTGTCTCTATGGCTGTCTCGGATGCGGCACCTGTGCCAAGGTGTGCGAATTTGGCGCGATTACCATGGACAAGGGTCTGGCCCATATCGATCAGGAGAAGTGCACCTCTTGTATGAAGTGCATTAAAATCTGCCCCAAACATATTATTGATCTGGTGCCCTATCATGCGCCGGCTCAGGTGAAATGCTCCAATCCAGAGTTCGGCAAGCCGGTTTCCCAAAACTGCTCCATTGGCTGCATCGGCTGCAGTCTCTGTACTCGCCAGGCACCGGAGGAGTTTAGCATGATGGGCAAGCTAGCCAAGCCAACCTACCATCAGGGCTATGACCTGGAGAAGGCACGGGCCGCAGCGGCGAAATGTCCAGGCCACTGCATTGTGATCGACGATGTGCCCGACGTCAATGCCCAGGTGGAAGCGAAGGAAGAAGAGACGGCACAAACCGCCTAGTCTTTCACCTTTACACCTCAGAAAAATGAAAAGAGCGCGCGCGGGGAAGCCCTGCGAGCGCTCTTTTTTGGTACAAATCCGGCACAGGCTTCCTCTTGAAAGAGCCTGCCGCCTTTGCTACACTGAAGCGAAAAGAGGGGGAAGGCATGAAAAAAGAGCGGATGATGACCAGGGCGGACCTCCTGCTGATTCTTTTTTTGTCCGTCGCTGGTTGCTTATTTTTATTCGGATCGATCCTGGGAGAAGCACAAAAAGGCGATCGTTGGGTTTCCATTCAGGTGAATGGACGAGAGGTGGACCGGCTGCCCCTGCGCAAGGGGGATCCGACCAGGAGGCTCGTCTACCAGACAGCCTATGGTCGAAATGTGGTGGAGCTTCAAAATGGAGCGGTTTGGATGGCAGAGGCGGATTGCCCGGATCATCTCTGCATCCGTCAGGGACGCATCTCAAGAGTTGGGGCCATGCTGGTCTGCCTGCCACACCGTTTTGTGGTGGAGATCTGCTCGGAGGTCGGATCGTCAGAGGATCCGAATGCGCCCGATCTTATCTTGCATTAGGAGGGGCCATGAAGACAAAAAAAATGGTGATGGTTGCGGTCCTAACCTCCCTGGCCTTGGTGATCTCTCTATTTGAGCATTATTTCCCCGTACCGCTGGGGATTCCGGGGGCGAAGCTGGGCCTGTCCAATCTGATTTTGCTCACGACGATTCTTTTATATGGAGGTCGGGAAGGACTCCTTCTCGCGGTAGCGAAATCCTTCTTACTCCTGCTTTTAACCGGGGCGGTGACGTCTTTTTTTTATTCCCTGGCCGGGGCCGTATCGGCCTCCTGCGTGATGAGCGTGGCCGCAAAAAGAGGATGTCCGCCCCTGTCCGAGGTGGGGGTATCCGTGCTGGGCTCCTTTTCGCATAACCTGGCCCAGATCGGGGTGGCCGCTCTGGTGCTGCAAAATCGGGGGATTTTCTATTATTTACCGCTGATGACCCTGGTCGGTACCGCTACGGGCATATTCGTGGGGCTGACCAGCCGGTTTTTGACCCTCCACCTGAAAAAACTCCATCGCCTGTATTAGGCCATCAGGCCGGATAGGAGGGTGCTGTGGAGGCACAAGGTCGGGAAGAGCTGCTTTTGATTCAAGAACGTTTGGGCCTGGAGGGGAAAGACGGATCGCCGCTTCCCTCCCTGATGAAGATGCGGGAGTTTGTCCAATCCGAGCGGCCCATGGAAAAACTGGTGAGCCGGGGCCGGCCTGCCCTTTCCGATGAGGAGCTCCTGGCCATCTTGATTGGCTCAGGCACCAAGAAGCAAAACGCGCTGAGCCTGGCGGGCTCCGTCCTGCGCCAGGATCAGGTGCGAACCTGGCTGCTTTCCGCTAGTGTGGAGGAGCTGACCGCTTTTGAGGGGATCGGACGGACCAAGGCCTGCCGCATCATTGCGGGCTTAGAGCTGGGCAAGCGCTTGGGCAGCTTTCAGGCTTTTCGGGAGATTTCCCTCTCTTCGGTCGCAAGTGTGTACGCGTATTTGAAAAAGGTCTATGCGGGTCTTTTGCAGGAGCATTTTATCGTGCTTTTCGTCGATGCGAAAAATCGCCCCTTTCGGAAGGAAGTGGTCTCCATGGGGACCCTCAACCAAACCCTGGTCCACCCACGTGAGGTGTTTCGGGCGGCCGTGCGAGCGGGGGCCAATGCCCTGCTCCTCGCCCACAATCATCCTTCGGGCGATCCCGAGCCGTCCCCGGAGGATATCAGCGTCACCCGGCGCCTGGCAGAGGCAGGTGAAATTCTGGGGATCCCGATTCTGGACCATCTCGTGGTGGGGGACGGGCGCTTTGTTTCCTTTCGAGAGCAGGGACTCTTCTAGGTAAAGCATAAATGGTATACAATAGCATGACAGGCCCCACTTGATTTGGGCCCTACAGAGAAGACAGGGGAGTAGCCATTTATGAAGTATTTCAGATTTCTAGCGCCGGATATTGCCATTGACATGGGCACATCCAACACTTTGATCGCCCGCCTGGACAAGGGCATTGTGGTGCGTGAGCCTACGGTCGTTGCGCTTGATCTCGATAAAAAGGAAGTTATTACCGTTGGACAGGCCGCTAAGGATTTGATCGGGAAGTCCCCGGATTCGGTCCTGGCGATCAAGCCCCTTCGAGATGGTGTGATTTCTGATTTTGAGCTGACACAAGCGCTTTTAGAATATTATATTCGCCGGGCCAATCCCGGAATTTCCTTGATTGCCCCTCGTGTGGCGATCTGTATCCCCTCCGGAGCGACCGATGTAGAACAGCGCGCCCTGCAGGATGCCGTTCTTCAGTCAGGCGCCCGCGATGTGATCCTGATTGAAGAGCCGGTTGCGTCCGCCTATGGAGCCGGATTGATTCAGGAAAATCGACCCAGTCAGGCGGCCTTTATCGTGGATTTGGGGGCCGGTACTTCGGAAGCCGCCATCGTGACGGGCTACGGCGTTTTAACGGCCGAGCGGCTGATGAAGGGCGGCCTTTATGTGGATAGCCTGATTTCAGCCCGGCTCCGGGACCAGTACGATCTGATCGTGGGGGAAAATACAGCCGAGTCGATTAAAAACGGCCTAGCCTCGCTTCGAGCGGGCAAGCAGACCAGCGCTATGGAGGTAGGGGGCCGGGATGCGCTCTCCGGCATGCCGCGCAGCGTCGATGTCTATGCGGAAGATTTGCGTGCGGATTTGACCAGCTATGCCGACGAGCTGATTGATACCATTCGAAAGACGGTAGAAAAGACGCCTCCAGAGGTGGCGAGCGATGTGATGAACAAGGGCATTCACCTGACGGGCTTGCTGGCCCTTTTGGACGGCTTGGATGCCTACCTGAGCGAGCATTTGCTGATGCCGGTGAACCTTTCGGAAAAACCGGACGAGGAAGCCATTCTGGGCGCAGAGGAGATCATGAAAAACCTCAGGCGGAAGGATCTGGCGCATAGGACAAAGGAGCGGTCATGATTCGATATAAAAAGAAGAAAAGAGACCAATCCTTTTGGCTGACGATTCTGCTTCTGCTCCTCCTGATCCTTTTTTCGCACCGAAACCCCTCTACATCGGCCTTGCCCTCCCGCCTGCTCAACACCTTGATATCGCCTGTGAACGCTGTTTTTTATACCATCTCGCAGTCGGCTCAGGAGCTTTATGACCGGGCCTTCGGAGACCGGGCTACCCAGGCCAAGGTGAACGAGCTCAAAAAAGAGAATCAGATTTTATCGGAAAAGGTCCGCCGCCTGGGCATGGTGATCTCAGAATCAGAAACGCTGAAGCAGTCCGCCCGCCTTCGGGCGCTCAATCCCAATCAGATGATTGAGGCCCATGTTTCAGGGCTGGATCCCTCCAGCCATTTTATCCGCTTCACCATCAATCGGGGCAGCAAGGATGGCGTGCAGCAGGGGGATATCGTGATCGCGGGGATCAAGGATGAAAAGACCTATTCCTCCGCGGGCCTGGTAGGCAAGGTGGTAGAGGTGGGGCTTACCTATGCGAAGGTTTCGACCATTATGGACCAGGCCAACAATGTCTCGGTCCTCTTTGCGGATACCGGGGGCTACGGCATCGTTAATAGCCGAGATAAGGAGCGCTTTTTTGGTTATCTTTTGGACCCCTCCACACCGGTCAAAACGGGGGAGGATGTGCTGACCTCCGGGATCGGGGGCGTCTATCCCCGGGGACTCTATGTGGGCAAGACCACCAAGGTGGAAACAGCGAAGGATGGATTGACCAAAAATGTAGCCATCCACTCCGTGATCGATTTCAACCGGCTCTACCATCTTCTGGTTTTCCACCCCCATGAGCCGCTTCGTTTTCAAGAAGAACAGGACCATCCCTCCCCGGTAAGAGACGCTTCCACCGCTCAGAGGAAAGGAGACAACCGTCATGAATAAAACGCGGCTGGCCGTGGTGGTGGTGCTTTCGCAGATCATTCAAGCGACTTTTTTGTCCCGCCTGCACATTTTCGGGGCTACGCCCAACCTCAACATTGCCCTCACCTTGATCCTGGCGCTCTTTTACGGCCCGATCTGGGGCCGCTATACCGGCCTTGGATTAGGGCTTTTAGAGGATATCATGTTTGCGCCAGTTTTGGGCGTTAAGGCCCTCATCTATTTTCTCATCGGCCATGGGGTCGGACGGGCGATGAAGAACAATGCCGCCCACCTGCCTACCGGGATTGCCTTGACTTTTCTCGCCACCTTCTTTTCCTGGTTTGTTACGGCCTTGATCTGCCTGGTCATTCGCCTCCCCTTTTCAGGCTTGGCCTATTGGCGGGGACCGCTTTTTGTAGAGGGCCTGCTCAACAGTATTCTGTATTTGCTGGGTCTTTTTATCCTGGGGCGATTGATCCCGCCCCATCCTGTCCGCAAGTTTACGGGACTTTAGGTTAGTGAAGAATAGAGACGATGATGCAAAGAAAAACGCAGGAAAATCGATATAAAGTCATCCTGGTGGCCCTGCTCGTCCTGATGGCTCTTTTGATCTGGAAGCTTTTCCAGCTCATGATCGTCCAGGGAGAGGAATATCGGCGCCTCTCCGAGAGCAAAAGGACCAAGGAGATTACGCTGATCGCCCCCCGTGGCAATATCTATGACCGAAAGGGGGTGCTTTTAGCAGGTACCCGGATTTCTTACGCAGTCCAGTCCTACAAGGATGAGTTTTTACGCCTGGATAAGGACAAACGGGATCGGACCCTCACGGACCTGGTCAAATATATGGACCAGGATGGCGTGGACTATCTGGATCAATTCCCCATCGCCAGCAACATCTTCTGCTATCAGCAGGAGGACGATTATTTTAAGGAGGGCCAGACTGCTCAAAAAAAGGCCGAGCAGATTCTGATCGATCGGGACCTGGTGGGCGCCTGGATTGAGCGGACCTATCAGTCCTACACGCCCACCGGCACCTATGAGGTGTCCATGGCGGCCCGCGCGCTTAAGATTTTCTCATTAAAAGGCCATGCGCTTCCGCTTCGAGTGGATTCTGACCAGGGCTTCGCCGTCCGATTTGACCAGGGATCAGACCGCTACAAAAAGATGGTCGAACAAGGCCAGATTCGTTCGGACGATACGCCGATGGGCGTATTGGCGCGGGAAATTGCCAAAAATCCGACCATGCTCAGCCAGATCATGAGCCATCCGGCCGCTCGAAAGCTCGCCTACGACCTGATCAAGGAGCGAGAATTGACGGGCAATTTGACCCTGCAGCCCTATGCCTATTCCTATCAGGAGGCCCTCCTCCAGAAGAAGGGGCTCTTTCATCAGGTCTTTCCCGAGATCGGCCCCAATACGACCGCCCGGGAGGACTTCGTCACCATGCTCACCAGTGCCGCACTGGATGAATTTCTCACGTCCATGGAGGTTGGCCAGGGCAATCATTTCGTGATTCCCGCCGAAAAATTGATCAATCAATTGGCCGGGATGGAGAAAAATCTCAACCTAACCTATCGCATTCAGGCCGATGCGAAGTCGGTTTCAATTGAGTATGAAAAAGAAGAAAATACTACGGAAAAAGCCTTAGATCGGCTGGAGCGCCTGGCGAAGG
Organism: uncultured Tissierellia bacterium; assembly: GCA_902489145.1. GTDB lineage: Bacteria > Bacillota > Clostridia > Tissierellales > Peptoniphilaceae > Kallipyga. The sequence goes on from CABTYV010000015.1 coordinate 16,369, forward strand.
ACCATCAGCTGCTTCCGGCGCTGATTACAGAGGATGCCTACAAAAATCTGGCGCAAAATGCCCTTTTTAATGCGGGGATCTATCCCGGCATCTTAATCAAGGATTGGCAATATGGATTAGCCAAGGATAACCATGATTTCTTGAAGCGCTACAAGGTGGAGGAGGGCGAAAATCCGGAGGCGACCTTTTTAAAACTGATGACCAAAAGGCATCTGAGTGCGACGGGCGATGCGATTTGGGATTATGGCAAGCTGGTGACGGAGGGGCGGATCATCTGGCAGGCGGATTATGCTTATACCCCGGTCAATCTATGCTATGAGCTCTCTGCCAATACGGTGGCGAAGCTTCAGGAGCATATTCCAGACACCACTGGGATCATGGTTTCCCGCGAGGCCATCCGCTACTATCCGCACGGCGAGACGGCCTGCCATATTTTAGGCTATATCGGAAAAATCGCAACCGACGGCGAGATTGAAAAATACGTGAAGACCAAGGGCTATCAGCCCAATGAGCTGGTCGGGAAGACGGGGGTGGAGGAGGCTTTTGAGGACACCCTCCATGGGGTGAGTGGCAAAGAGGTGGTGATGATCGACTCCCGGGGCAACCGCACCGAGACGCTCTCCCGCAAGGAGCCCAAGTCTGGGAATAATCTCTATCTGACCATCGATTACGATTTTCAGGCCCAGTCGGAAGCCTTTACAAAAAATACCATTCTTTCGATCAAATATGGATTGCCCTACCAGTCCCCCTGGGGCGATTACAAGAAGATTGCGGCCTCCCGGTCGATCAACTCGGGCAGCATGGTTTCGGTGGATCCCAAGACGGGCGAGCTCCTGGCCATGGTTTCCTATCCGATGTATGATCCCAATCTTTTCGTGACCGGCATTTCGGCTTCGGATTGGGAACGACTCAACGATGAGCAGAATCCGGATAAAAATAAACCCAAACCCTTGATGAACCTGATCAGCCAAACGGCGGTTCAGCCGGGTTCGATTTTCAAGACCGTCGTCGGGCTTTCTGCATTAGACCATGGACTCAACCCCAAGCAGACGGCCAATTGCTCGGGGTACATGGATGTGGGGGACACCCGTTTCCGTTGCTGGATCTTCGGCACCCACGGAGGCGCCCACGGACGCGAGAACCTCTATACGGCAATCCGGGACTCCTGCAACTACTACTTTTATACCTTGGGTTTGGGGAAGGATCCGAAAGGCGCCTCCAGCCCAAACTTTAAGCTCGATATTGACCAGCTGGGGGAGACGGCTCGAAAGCTGCATATGGATCAACCCTCCGGGCTAGAGATCAATGTGCCCAGGGAAACCAAGGCGGCCATTCCCTCGAAGGAGGGCAAGCTGGAGCTATCCATTGCCCTGTTAAAACGCTTTTTAGAGGAAAACCTGCCTCGCTATAAAAAGACCACGCTATCGAAGAATCCTTCGATGATCCAAAAGGATATTCAACAGATCCTCTCCTGGGCCAACGAGAAAGAGCTCGTCAGCAGAAACACGGTCATCAAAAGGCTCGATGCGCTGGGCTATGATCCCATCACGCCACAGAAGGGGAGTCGGAGTGGTCTGGCAGATATTCTGAAATATTCTTATTTTAACCAGATCCATTGGACCCAGGCCGATGCGCTCAACACCATGATTGGGCAGGGGCAAAACGCTTATTCGCCCTTAACCATGCTGAAGGTGACCGCTGCCATTGCCAGCCACGGACAAAGCAAGCGCTTCACCCTGGTGCGGGAAATTCGGGGCTCGGACAATAAGACCATGGTCTATAAACAGACCCCCAAGGATCATTTGGTGGATATACCGGAGACGCATTTTCAAGACATTCAAAAGGGGATGGAATTATCGGCGGGGGTCTACCAGCCAATTAACCACACCGTGCCTTTTCAAATTGCCAGTAAAACCGGGACGGCCACCCGGGATGATATCGATCCTCGCACAGGCGTCAATTATACGCCCTATGCCTGGACCATCGGTTTTGCACCGGCCAAGGATCCCCAGATTGCTACGGTTATCTTTGCCCCCTTGGGCAATACTTCCGTCAACCTTCTGCCCCTGCTCCGAGACGGCTTTGCTTCCTACCTGAAAAGTCCGATCGTCAATGAAAATTATCGGGAAGGGGCCTACGATGGCTACGTAAGCTATGAACCCTTGCCGGTTCGGCCGGGTGAAGAGGAAAAGGGGGGGACGCAGGAAAGACCATAGAGGGATCAGTTGATTTTTCTTTATTTTCCTGTTATAATACGTCAATGTGTAACCGCACGAAAAAGGTCTTTGTAAATCGCAGAAGCGATACCTTTCCAGGCGAGTCTAACAGTAAAGGAGTACGAGTGATGTATGCAGTAGTGGAAACCGGTGGAAAGCAGTACCGGGTTGAAGAAGGCAACAAGCTGAGCATTGAAAAAATTGAGGGCGCCGTCGGAGATGCCTGCGATTTGGAGCAGGTCCTGCTTTTGGGCGGTGAGGAGCTCAAGGTGGGCAAGCCCTACGTCGAAGGGGCCAAGGTCCGAGTCAAGGTGCTGGCCCAGGGACGCGGAAAGAAAATTTTCGTTGGTAAGTTTAAAGCCAAAAAAGGCTATAAGCGCAAACAGGGCCACCGTCAACCTTATACGCTGGTCGAGGTGGAAGCCATCCAGGGCTAATGATTCAGGTTACGATTCAGAAGGGGCCGGGGCCAGACGACTATCGAGGATTTGAGATGAGCGGTCACGCCAACTCCGACCAGCGAGGAAAAGACCTGGTCTGCTGTGCCGCTTCGACCTTAGGCATCGGGACGGTCAATCTGCTGGGTGAATTGCTGGGCCTGCCCATTAAGAGAAAGCTGGCTGACGGCTATCTTTCTGTACACCTGCCCGAAGACCTTGATGCGGAAGCACTTACGCTTGCAAGGTTTGCGATCCAGGGTTTTCAGTATAATATGCGGGAGCTTGCCAAAAGCTATCCGAACTATATTTCGATTCAAATAAGAAAGGAATAGACCAATGAAATTTAACCTTCAATTATTCTCCTCTAAAAAGGGGGTTTCTTCTTCCAAAAACGGTCGTGATTCGCGTTCCAAGCGTCTGGGCGTAAAAAAGCATGACGGCGTTGTCGTAAAGACGGGCCAGATCATTGTGCGCCAGCGTGGTACACGGATTCATCCAGGACTGGGTGTGAAGCGTGGTGGGGATGATACCCTCTTCGCCGTGGCGCCCGGCGTTGTCCGCTTTGAAATGGTGGGCAAGAAGAAGACCGTTTCGGTGTATCCTGTTGCGGAAGTTGCCACCGCTTAGTGGCGGGTGGCTTTGATAAAAAGGAGTCGCTTCGGCGGCTCTTTTTCTTTATACCAGGAGCGGGGAAAGGAGGGCCGATGTTTATTGATACAGCAAAGATTCATTTGCAGGCCGGCAAGGGGGGCGATGGCGTCGTTTCCTGGCGGCGGGAAGCGTTCATTCCGGCGGGCGGCCCGGATGGAGGCGATGGGGGCCGGGGCGGCTCCATCTACCTGGTGGCTGATGAAAACGTCGCGACGCTGATGGATTATAAATATCAGGGCAGCTATAAAGCGGGTGCCGGTCAAGCCGGTATGGGGAAAAAACAGACCGGAAAATCAGCGGAGGATCTCTATCTTAAGGTCCCGGTAGGCACGCTGGTTCGCGAGGCCCAGTCTCGCCTGCCCATCTGCGATTTTACGGCCCACGGCCAGACCTTTCTGGTGGTCAAAGGCGGAAAAGGCGGCAAGGGCAATACCCATTTTAAAAATGCGGTTCGTCAGGCACCTCGCTTTGCCTTGCCCGGTCAGCGGGGCCAGGAGCTGGACATTCTCCTGGAGGTCAAGCTGATTGCGGATGTGGGACTGGTGGGGCTGCCCAATGTAGGGAAGTCCACCCTGCTTTCTATTTTGTCAAACGCCAGGCCCAAGATTGCCAATTATCACTTTACGACCCTGGAGCCCAACCTGGGGGTCGTGGCGGTCGACCGATCCTCCTCTTTTGTCCTGGCAGACATTCCTGGTTTGGTAGAAGGTGCCAGTGAGGGAGCGGGCCTGGGTGATGCCTTTCTTCGCCATATCGAGCGGACCCGTCTCTTGGTTCATGTGCTGGATATGGCCGGCAGCGAGGGGCGGGATCCCCTGGCCGATTTCACCCTGATCCAAGGAGAGCTGGCAGCCTATCACGAGGCGCTGGAGCAGCGGGTCCAAATTATCTTCGCAAATAAGATGGACCTGCCGGGCGCAAGGGAGCACCTGGATCGCTTTCGGGCGGCTGATCCCCTTCCGGGCGCTCTGATTTTAGAGGGCTCTGCCGCTACGACCCAGGGGGTTTCGGCTTTGAAGCAGGCCATGTGGCAGGCCCTGAGCCGGTATCCCAAGACGCACGAGAGCCTGGCAGAGGATGTAGTGGATCTCTCACAATTCTTCAAGCGGGATGAAGGGATCAGCGTCAGGCGGAAGGGTCATGTGATTGAAGTGCGAGGCGAGCCGGTACAGGATCTTTCTCGTCGCTTGATCATGGAGGATGAAGATTCCATCCGCTATTTTGAATTGACCCTAGAAAAGATGGGCGTAATGGACCGGATTCGCTCACTCGATCCGACCGAGGCCGACAGCATCGATATCGAAGGCTTCGAATTTGATTGGTTATAGGGCGTGCAGGAGCGGGACGTCCGATTTATAATAGATGACAGGATGAATAGGCTCTGATAGGGCGATCAAGAAGGAGGAAGCATGGCACAATATCTGAATGAACCGTCACGCACTTTTAATGAATACCTGTTGATTCCAGGCTATTCGTCGGCCGAAAATATTCCCGAGCATGTCGATTTGACCACCCCTTTGGTCCGCTATAAGAAGGGGGAGAAACCGGATCTTTCCCTGCGCATTCCTCTGGTTTCTGCGATCATGCAATCCGTTTCCAACGATACCCTGGCGATCGCCTTGGCCGGGCAGGGGGGCTTGTCCTTTATTTATGGTTCCCAGACCATCGAGAGCCAGGCGGCGATGATCAAAAAGGTCAAGGATTACAAGGCGGGCTTCGTTCCTTCGGACTCCAACATTGCCCCCGAATCGACCCTGGATGATATTTTAGCCCTCCGTCGGGAGAGTGGTCATTCGACCATGGCGGTCACGGAGGATGGGACCCAGCATGGAAAGCTGGTTGGCATCGTCACCTCGCGGGATTACCGCCTTTCCAGAATGAAGGGGACGGAGCAGGCCAAGGACTTCATGACCCCCGTGGAGCATATGGTCATGGGCAAGGACGGCATTACGCTCTCCGAGGCCAATGATATCCTGTGGGATAACAAGCTCAATGCTCTGCCGATCGTGGATGAGGAGGGGCGGCTGGTCTCCTTCGTCTTCCGAAAGGATTATGACCGTCATAAGGCCAATCCCAATGAGCTGTTGGATCCCCACAAGCGTCTCTTGGTGGGCGCCGGGATCAATACACGCGACTACGAAACGCGCGTACCGGCGCTTATAGAAGCGGGCGTAGATGTGCTCTGCATCGACTCTTCGGAGGGTTTTTCCGAATGGCAGAAAAGGACCATCGAGTGGATCCGCCATCGCTATGGAAACTCGGTCAAGGTCGGCGCGGGCAATGTGGTGGACGGCGAAGGCTTCCGCTTCCTTGCTGAGGCAGGAGCTGATTTCATCAAAATCGGGATTGGCGGCGGCTCGATCTGCATAACCCGGGAGACCAAAGGGATCGGGCGTGGTCAGGCCACGGCCGTGATCGATGTCGCCAGGGAGCGCAACCGATACCTGGAGGAGACGGGCGTTTATGTGCCGATTTGCTCGGACGGCGGGATTGTTTATGACCATCACATTACGCTGGCGTTGGCGATGGGGGCGGACTTCTGTATGCTCGGACGCTATTTCGCCCGCTTCGATGAGTCTCCAACCGCCAAGATCAATATCAACGGCACGATGATGAAGGAATATTGGGGCGAGGGATCGGCGCGGGCCCGAAACTGGGAGCGCTATGATTTGGGCGGCAAAAAGGGCCTCAAATTTGAGGAGGGGGTTGACTCCTATGTCCCCTATGCCGGTACCCTCAAGGATAACGTGGAGGCTTCCCTTTCCAAAGTGAAGGCCACCATGTGCAATTGCGGTGCGCTCACCTTAGACGAGCTGCACGACAAGGCCAAGCTGACCCTGGTTTCCTCGACCTCCATCGTTGAGGGCGGCGCCCACGACGTGCTGACCAAGAACGCCAATTCCTTAAACTATAACTAGACAGCTGATGATGCGGTGTCCTACTGCTTTCCATTGGTCGCAAATCAGATGGATTGTCTCATCACAAGAAAGCACTTACTAAAAATTGACGGGAGCTCAGCAGCCTTCAAAGGACTGAGCCCCCGCTTTTTCATGCAGGCTTCGATAAGGAATTTTTAATTTTTTCTTGCATTGCAGGGACTCATCGAGTAAAATTGTAATGTTCTGAATGAACGTGTGGGTCAGTAGCTCAGTTGGGAGAGCGCTGCGTTCGCAACGCAGAGGTCGTGGGTTCGAATCCCATCTGATCCATTTTCGCTTTTTTTGGAAGCGAAACAAGCGGTGAATAAGCGCCGGAGCCTAGCCAAACAAGGAGGAAACAGCAATGAGAATGATTGGTACGGTTGCCAGAGGGATCCGCACACCCATTATTCGAGAGGGGGATGACCTACAGAAAATTGTGGTGGACAGCCTGCTTCAGGCCCAAGCCCAAGAGGGATTTTCCTTTCGAGACCGGGATGTAGTTTGCATGACCGAGGCGATCCTGGGCCGCGCCCAGGGCAACTATGCGACAATCGATCAGATGGCGGCAGACGTCCGTCAGAAATTTCCTTCGGGCGTAATCGGACTTTACAATCCGATTTTCTCTCGGAACCGTTTTTCGATGAACCTGCGCGGCATCGCCCGCGGGGCGAAAAAGATCATCCTGCAGATGACCTATCCCTCCGACGAGGTGGGCAATGAGCTCATTACAGTCGAACAGATGGATGAAGCGGGGCTGGATCCCTACACTGATGTTTTGACAGAGGCGCAGTTTTATGAATGCTTTGGCAATCTGGACCATCCCTTCACCGGGGTCGACTATGTTGCCTATTACAAGCGCATGATCGAGGAAGAAGGGGCGGAGGCAGAGATCTTTTTGGCCAACAATCCCCGTGAGCTGGTCAAGCGGGTCAAGGACGTGCTGACCTGCGATATTCATACCAAGGAGCGGTCGAAGCGGCTCCTGAAAAAGGCGGGCGCAGAACGCGTCTATGGGCTGGATGATATTTTGACGGAATCCATTCAGGGCTCCGGCTTCAACGAGTCCTATGGCCTTTTGGGCTCCAATAAGGCTTCGGAAGACCGGGTCAAGCTCTTCCCACGGGATTGTAAGCGCTTTGTCGAAGGGGTGGCTCAAGAGCTCAAAGAGAAGACCGGCAAGCAGATCGAAGTGATGATTTACGGCGATGGCGGCTTTAAAGATCCCCGTGGCGGCATTTGGGAGTTTGCGGATCCGGTGGTTTCACCGGGTTATACGGATGGCTTGGCGGGGCTGCCTAACGAGTTAAAGCTCAAATATCTGGCGGACAATGATTTCTCCGACCTGGCAGGAGAGGCCCTGCGCCAGGCGATTTCGGAGAAGATCAAAGCAAAGGATCAGGATTTAAAAGGGCGGATGGAATCAGAGGGGACGACCCCCAGACATCTGACCGATTTGTTGGGATCCCTGGCGGATCTCATGTCCGGTTCCGGAGATAAGGGGACGCCGGTGGTCTATATCCAGGGCTATTTTGACAATTTCACCAGCGAAGAAGCACTCTAGACAAAATCGAAAACCCCATTGAAAAAGCCCCCATGGCTCGGTATGATAGAATCATGGGGGCTTTCTTACGATTGATAGGAAAACCTATGCATCTTAAAGGGGCGCAGGGCAGAAGACCCATTGGCCTTTTCAAGCAAAGAGGGAGAGTATGAAGGATTATACCGAATTTTTGAAACGAGAGCTGGTGCCGGCCCTCGGCTGTACGGAGCCGATTGCCCTTGCCTATTGTGCAGCGGTGGCCGGGGCGCAGATGAAGGATCGTCCGGACCGGATGGAGGCCATCGTATCGCGCAACATTTATAAAAATGCCCATTCCGTGACCGTTCCGGCCTGTGGCGGACGTCGGGGACTGGAAATTGCACTCGTAGCCGGCTGCTTTTTGGGCCATCCGGAAAAAAAGTTAGAGCTTCTGACCGATATCGACCAGGACCGGCTGGAGGAAATGGATGAAAAGATTCGTTCCGGTTTTGTCCATTTGTCCTTCCATCCAAAGGAAGCAGGCGTCTATGTAGAAGTAAAGCTTTTCAATGCAAAGGAGCATTGCCGAGTCGTTCTCTCCGGCGCCCATGATCATATCAGCCGGATCGAATATAATGATCGGCTGGTGAAGGAGGATCCCCTGCCCGCCTCGGAGTGCGTCCTGGAGGAGATGAGCTTTCAGAAGATCCTGGATTTTGCCAACCACTGTGATTACAGGCCTCTTCAGGAGGTGCTGGACCGGCAGATCGAATGCAATCTCAAGGTGGCGGAGCAGGGGTTGGCAGGCAAATGGGGCTGTGAAATTGGCCGGACCTTGGTGGAAAATTATGCGGATTATGAGGACCGCCTCGTCGCTTATGGGGCGGCCGGATCGGATGCCAGGATGGGCGGCTGCGAGCTGCCCGTGGTGATCAACGCGGGCTCTGGGAACCAGGGCATTACCGTCTCGGTTCCGCTCACGATCTATGCGAGGGATCATGAGGTGGATCAGGAGACCTTCTATCGAGGGCTGATTTTGGCCAATTTGCTCAGCCTCTATATCAAACAGGGGGTCGGCAAGCTTTCGGCCTACTGTGGGGCTGTATCGGCGGCCTCCGCCAATGCCGTGGGGATCGCCTATCTGAAGGGGGACAGTGAGCAGGTGATGAAGGACACCCTTTCCAATGCCCTGGCTGTGAACTCGGGGATCCTTTGTGATGGGGCCAAGGCCTCCTGCGCCATGAAGATCGCCTCCAGCCTGCGCAATGCTTTCCTGGCACTTAAACAGGCAGAGCGGGGGACCTCCTTCCAAAAGGGAGACGGCATGGTCAAGGGAGATGTGGATGAAATGGTCCGTTCGGTCGGTATTATTGCCCGGGAGGGGATGGAGCAGACCGATCAGGTCCTGTTAAATGTGATGATGGGCGACTAGCAGGTCGAAGAAGGAAAAGAGGGGTCGATGAATCAGGCATTATCGAACAAAATCGCTGACATGCAGGAAGAAATTTTGGAAGGGATTGGCGGCGCGATCCAGATTGATTCCGTGATGGGGCCGGCCCAGCCGGGTGCGCCTTTTGGACCGGGGCCCAGGAAGGCCCTGGACTATGCCCTGGACCTGGCCAAAAAAATGGGCTTCCAGACGGGCAATGTGGATGATCAGGTAGGCTACGCAGAATGGGGCAGTGGGGACGAAATGATCGCCGTCCTGGGCCATTTGGATGTGGTGCCGGTCGATGGCACCTGGTCCTTTGATCCCTTCTTGGGACAGGTGGTGGACGGTGCGCTCTGCGGGCGGGGCTCCGTGGATGATAAGGGGATGGCCATTGGTGCGCTTTATGCGCTCCAGGCGATCCGGGATCTGGGGCTTAAGACCGACCGGAGGATCCGGGTGCTTTTCGGCACCAACGAGGAAAATGGATCGGCCTGCGTTAAGCATTATGTCACCTCCGGGCAGGAG
>CABTYV010000016.1 GCA_902489145.1 uncultured Tissierellia bacterium
CCATGACTGCTCTTTGGTGCTCGGATCGGCTACGCCTTCCATGGAGCGCCTCTATGAGGCGGATCAGGGCCTGATCCATCCGGCGCTCGCCTTTGATCAACCAACCCTTCTCTTGCATGCTGCGCAGGGTCTGGGTCGAGGCGCCCGTCGCTTGCAGGAGTCTTCCCTGCTCCTCCTCCCCCTCTTTTTTTAAATAGGTGAGGATCTGCGCCTGACGCAGGGCCTGTTTGGGCGGGATCGCTGAATGGCCCGCTGCACTCAGGCGAAAGAAGGATTGAATCTTCGGTCGGTAGCTGCCCAAGGGGCCCGGGGCCGTCACCGCCTGGATGGCCGAGCTGTAATCCGAAAGGGTGCTTTCGACCAGGTAGCCTACCAGGGCCAGTCCCTCCTTGCTCAACGGTGCCTCTCCGGGAATGAGGCCCGCCACCGATTTTAGGCGAAAGGGTGGCTTTTCATGATGAAGATCCACAACCAGTCCGCTGACCAAACGGCCCCCTCGACCAAAGGGCACGGAAACCAGGCTCCCCACTTTTATTTCTGCCTGGAGCGCCTCCGGAACCAGATAGTCAAAGGGCCGGTCGGTCGCCCGGCTGCCGGAGTGGACCAAAATCCTGGCATAGGGGGCTGGTCCTTTTGGGTCCTTCATCGGAGGAGGTCCAAAATATGGTTGGCCACTTCTTCCTTGCTCCCCAAGGGGTAACGGGTTTGATCGGTTTTGGAAAAAATGCTCACCACATTGGTATCGAGTCCAAATCCTGCCCCCGGGGCCGTTACATCGTTGGCTACTATATAATCTAGATTTTTCTCGTTCAGCTTTTTCTTCGCATAGCGTGCCAGCTCCTGGGTCTCTGCTGCGAAGCCGATTAAACATTGGTGGGTCTTTCTTTGGCCCATGGTCTTGAGGATGTCCGGCGTAAATGTCATCGACAGGGTCAGGGCGTCCGCTTGCTCCCGTTTTTTGATCTTTTGACTGGCCCTGGTCTCTGGCCTGAGATCACAAGGGGCAGCCGCCATAATCAGCGCATCACAGGCATCAAATCGCCGATCCACCTCATTAAAAAGATCTTCGGTCGATTCAACCGGCACCAAGGAAACCCCCTTCGGCGGGTCTACCTCCAAGGGGCCGTGCAGAAAACATACCTCCGCCCCCCGCCAATGGGCCATTTTGGCCAAGGCGACGCCCTGCTTGCCCGAAGAATGATTGGTCAAAAAGCGAACGGGGTCCAGAGACTCCCGGGTCGGTCCCCCGCTGATCAAAAGCTTCTTTCCGGCCAGGTCCTTAGGCGTCAACGCGCAGCAGATGACCTCCACCAGATCCTCCGCCTCCGGCATCCGCCCCTTGCCCTCCTCTTCGCAGGCAAGAAAGCCCGCCTCTGGCTCAATCACCCCAATCCCCCGCTCCTTTAAAAGGGCCAGGTTCTTCTGTGTCGCCGGATTTTCATACATGACGACGTTCATCGACGGGGCGACCACCAAGGGGCAATGGCTGGCGAGTGCAGCTGCTGAAAGGAGATCATCACTGATCCCCTGGGCAATCTTGGCCAAAACATTGGCCGTGGCCGGTGCAATTATGAAAAGATCCGCCCACCGGGAAAGGTCAATATGAGGAATGAAATGATCCTCCTCAGCGAAAAGATCATCATACACGCGGTGATGGGATAGCGTCTGAAAACTCAGTGGCTGGATAAAGGCTTCTGCCCCCTTGGTCATGATCACCCGGCACTCCGCGCCCGCCTTATGAAGGCGGGAAAGCAGGTCCAGGCTTTTATAGAGGGCAATCCCGCCGGATACGCCCAGCAAAATCCTCTTCCCCTGTAGATGCTGCATCCCTACCTCCTAGGCTTCGATCTCGTGATCTTCCAGCTCATCAAAAATTCGTTTCTCCCGGTAATCAATAATTTCATCCATATCCGGCTTGATCCGCTCAATCTTGCCATGCATAATTTCATCCAAGGCCTGGGTACAGGGCTTTTGAGCCTCTGACTCCATCAGGGGTTCTGCCCCGTCAATCAAAAGCCTGGCCCGTTTCATCACCATCACACAAATATCATAGCGCGAGGATGAAATTTTGGATAATTCCTGAAATGATGGGTTAATCATGGTATTCCTCCCAATACTGTTTGAGCAAGTCCTGATCGATGCGCTGGTGCTCTGCATCTATAATATGCGAGATCGTTTCGGCACAGGCTTCCACGTCTTCATTGACCACAGCATAATCATAGCGATGGAGATTGGCAATCTCCTCCTCCGCATTTTTGAGCCGCAGGGCAATCTCCGATGGATCCTCTGTCCCGCGTCCCTCCAGTCGCTTTTTCAAATCCTTCACATGGGGCGGCAAAAGAAAAATAAAAACGCCCTCGTCCGTATTGTCCTTGACCTGCATGGCCCCTTGAACGTCAATTTCCAACAGGACGTCCCGGCCCTCCTCCAGATTCTGCTGCACATAGGCGCGTGGCGTGCCGTAATAATGGCCATGTACTTCCGCGAATTCAATCAGTTCATCCCGGTCAATCAAGTCATCAAAGGCTTCCGGCTCATAAAAAAAATAATTGACCCCCTCCTGCTCCTGCCCTCTCTTCTTTCGGGTGGTTGCAGAGATCGATAAGCGAAGCTCCGGTCTTTTTCGAATGAGCTCACTGCAGACGGTCCCTTTCCCTACGCCAGAGGGCCCGGACACCACAATCAAATGTCCTTTTTTTCGCATGGCTGGCCTCCCTTCTTTTTTTCACTGTAGGGCATGCGAGCTTGCTTGTCCAGTTAATATTACAGAATCGAAATATTTTTTGGACCCTTGACATTCCTGGAAAAGGCTGTATTATATGAATTAATACAACTGTATTGTTTGTATGGGTACAGTCTAATCAGAAAGGAGCCCTGCTTGATTGCCATTCAGTCCAACCACGAAGCGCCGATCTATCGCCAGATCGCGGATCAGATCATGCTGTTAGTTTCCTCCGGGATTCTAAGCGAGGGGGAAGCCATTCCCTCCATTCGGGACCAGGCTCGAGATCTCGGCATCAACCCGGCCACCGTGGCCCGGGCCTATGCGGAGCTGGAGCGGCGAGGGATCATCGAAACCCTGCCCAAAAAAGGAAGCTATATTGCCCGAGGGCACTTAAAAGAGGAATTGCGTAAGAAGGCCCAGGAAGACCTGACGGCGTTCATTGAAAGGTACCGAAGCCTGGCTTTTAGCCAGGACGACCTAATTGCCATCGTCAAGGAGGTGTATGCCCATGCTGGAAATTCAATCACTCAATAAGGATTTTAACCGGGTGTCTGTATTACAAGATCTGTCCTGGCAGATTGAAACCGGCACCATTGTCGGTCTGATCGGGCCCAATGGCGCTGGCAAATCAACGCTCCTTCGGTGTCTGGCCGGTGTCTACACCTACCCGTCTGGTCAGATTCTCTTGGATCATAAACCCATTGACCAGGTCAAGGACCGACTCTTTTTTATCTCGGACGAGCCCTTCTACTTTTCTCACTTCAATTGTCAGGAGATGACCCGCTTCTACCGGTCCTTCTATCCTCGATTTGATCTGGACTATTATCATAAGCTGCTTGCACTCTTTCGCTTCGATGAGCACAAGCCCATCCAGTCCCTTTCAAAGGGGCTGAAACGGCAGTCGGCCATCATCCTGGCCCTCTCTTGCCGTCCCCAGCTGCTTTTGATGGATGAATCCTTCGATGGCTTGGATCCTCGGACCCGGCTTTTACTGAAAAGGGAGCTGATCGATCTGGTCAGTGAGAAAACGCTCAGCATTATCATTTCTTCACACAATATTCGGGAGCTGGAGGATATTGCCGATCAATTGGCCTTGCTGGAGGGAGGCAAAATTGCCTTTGTCCAGAAGACCGGCCTTGGCGAATCCACCTATCACAAGGTCCAGCTGGGCTACCAGCAGCCAATTCCCCCTGAGCTTTATACAGATATGGACCTTTTGCACGTAGAGATCAATGGAAAGGTCGCAACGATCATCTATCAGGAAAACGAAGCAACTCAGGAAGCCCTGCTTGCGACCAAGCCCCTCCTGGTCAATCCTCTGCCGATCAGCATGGAGGAAATTTTTGTCTACGAAATGGAGGCTAGAGATGAACGCTAAACTCTATCACCGTCAATTGTTCAAACAGTACCGCCCCTACCTGCTTTTGGTCCTTGTCCTTGCGCTGGCCGATCCCATCATCAGCTTTTTCAGTGCGCGCATGAGCCTGGCGGAAGGGATGGCGGCCAAATATGTAGCGAGTGGCTTCTTCCATGCCAGTCTCTATTTGCCCATCCTGTCCATTTTTCTGGGCCTACTGGTGCCCTTTGTCGTCCTATCCTTCCTCTACAAGAAAAGCGATATGGACCTCTACGCCTCCCTGCCGATTCGCTCCGAGCGTCTTTTGGACCATCATTTTCTGTTCGGCTGGTGCGCCATGATCCTGCTGCCCCTGGGACTGTCCTACCTGCTCAAGTTCCTGTTAGGTCTGGCCCTCTTCGGACCTCAGGCTTCTTTTCAAATCCTCTCGCTCGGCCAATTTGTGGACCTGGGCCTCTTCCTTTTGGTGGGCTCTTTTCTCTTTACCCTGCCAGCGCTTCTCTCCCTTTTAACCACCACCAATCCCCTCAACGGAGTCCTGATTGCCCTGGCCTTCCAGATGGTTTTACCGGCCATCTTCTCTCAAGTGCTCCAATTTCAGTCCACGCTCCTGGGCAACCTTTCCTATCTTTCGAATAGGGGCGAAGCGCCGTTTTACTATCTCTGCCCCCATTACTGCTATCTCATGCCCTTTGTGCGGCTTTCGCTGAACCCGAAGCTTTTGATCGCTCTGGCCGTCTGGTCCCTGATCGGCCTTTTGCTCTATTTCCTCTGCCGGCGCCTGGTCAAAAGAAGACCCGTCGAGCGCATCGGATCCTCCAGCATGTTCCGGGCCTTTTATCCCGTCTGTATCGCCATTTTTGGCCTGATCGGCTTAACCCTTCTCAATATGAGCCTTGTCCCCGGTATGACCTGGTCGGCGCTTGAGCATTGGAATTTCTTTGTCTTTCCCGCCATTTTAGGCCTGGTAGCCCTCTTAGTCGTTCAGATTACGCGCTATCGGGGCCGCCCCCCCATTTTAAAAACGGTCCTGGCCTATGGCTTACTTTTTATCTGCTCCCTGGCCTGCACCTTTGCCATCACGGGCCCGATTAAAACGAAGGCCGAAATGAGCCTGCCGGCGCCCCAGGCGGTGGACCGCCTCCTCCTGGTCAATCCCATCCGGTCCAACGCGCTGGTCGTCCGGATGCGGGAATCCGATCAATTTCTGGATGATATGGGCCTGGATGAAGCATCCTTTATCCAAATGGCCCATGATAATCAGCTCTCCTCCTACCTCCTCATAAACGAAGGGGGCAGAGAACGGCCCAGAAGAAGAGACGAGCTGCCCAAGCTCCCCTACCACAGGCAGGTCCAAACATTCAGCCCCATGAATCAAACCCACTATTATCAGGAGGCGGTGTTCCACCAAAAGGATGAGATCGAACACCTTCAGGCTTTGCAGAAAAAATTGGTGGCCTATTATCAAAAAATGCAAAGAGAACACAGCCAGGAGCCCAGCGATCAATATTCTACCGGTCGTATCCAGTTCTCCTATCTGGATAAAAATGGCAAGCCTCTCCAGGTCCGCACCTACGATATCCCCCGAGCCATACTCCGGGAGGAGCTAGCCGCCCTCTTCCCCGAAGGCCTCTTTAGCGTAGAAGGGCTGCCGCTCTCCGCATCGCGTCCATAAGGCGCTTGATCCCCTTTCCTAAGGACAAACAGAAGACCGCTTGGATCGTGTTATAATGTCATCAAATAGAAAAGGAGCTTCTATGACATTTGATGGCATCACGACCCGAGCGGTCGTTTTAGAATTACAAGAAAAGCTTTCTGGTGGGGTGCTTCGAAAAATCAATCAAATCGCCCCCCACACCTTGACCCTATCCTTTTATGCGAATCAGGAAAATCACCTGCTCTATTTGACCGCCGATCCGGCCAAAGCCTGCCTCTTTTTAACGAATCGAAAATTCCAAAATCCCACCACGCCCCCCGATTTTTGTATGGTTCTTCGAAAGCATCTGGCTCAGGCCAGACTCATCGACATTCGACAGGCGGGGATGGACCGAACCGTGAGCTTTTGCTTCTCCGGTCGAAACGAACTGGGGGATGACACTACGCTGCGTCTGGTGGGTGAATTTATGGGCAAGTACTCCAACCTGATCCTGGTTGGGCCTCAGGAACGGGTCATTGACGCCATTCGACATGTCTCCCATGATATGAGCCGGGTCCGCCAAATCTATCCCGGAGCGGCCTATCACTTCTTCCCCTCGGAAAAAAAGGACCTGCTGGACCAGAAAATCGTTTTAAAGGATTTAGCCGAGCGTACCGCCCCCCAGGCCCAGGCCAATAAATTATTTGTAAAAAACCTGACTGGCTTTTCGCCCTTAGCGGCGCGTGAGTTACTTTTTCGAGCCGGCTTGGATCCCGATCAGCCGCTCGCATCCCTGCGGGCGGAGGACTGGGACCTCTTACAAGGCGTTTTTGACTCCTTTGCCGAAGTGATTCGTACGGGCGCCTTTCAACCGGGTCTCTACGGGACAAATAAGATCACCTACTATCCCCTGCCCCTCTACCATCTTGGCCCGGCCCGGGCAGGGGGCGCTTCCCTCTCCGCCCTGATGGATCGCTACTATACGGAGCATGGGCGCGATGACCGGATGGGGCAGCAGAAGGCACAGCTCATCGCCCAGCTAAAGGCTGCGCAGGACCGCCTGGAAAAAAAGCTGTCGCACCAAAGGGCCGACTTTCAGGAGACGCTGGACCGGGAAGATCTGAAGGAAGAGGGAGATCTTTTAGCGGCCCAGGTCCACACCCTGCGTAAAGGCATGGATCAAATTCGCTTGGCCGATTTTTTTCATCACAATGAGCTGCGCACCATTGCCCTGGATCCGGGCAAGGCGCCCTGGGAAAATGTGAAGGAGCGCTATCGTCGCTATTCCAAGCTGAAAAGGGCGCATCAATTATTGAGTGAAAGTCTGCCCGCCCTGGAGGAGCTCTTGGCCTACTACCAGCAGCTGGGCAGTACCATTGAGCAGGCGCAAAGCGAGGAGGACCTGGCCGCCATCCGCACAGAGATGGTGCGGGAAGGGCTGATCAAGGAAAAAGGCCGAAAAAAATCGAAAAAATCAGCCCCAAAAGCCCTGCCCCCCTACCACTACCAAAGTCCCAATGGCTTTGACCTTTACGTCGGACGCAATAACCGCCAAAATGACCAATTGACCTTGAAAACAGCCAACAAGGAGGATCTCTTTTTTCACGCCCAAGGCATTGCCGGAGCGCACGTGATCCTTCGAACCTGCGGCAAGACGCCTGATAGCGCCGATATTGAAGCTGCCTGCTGGCTTGCGGCCAAAAACTCAGCGCAGGGAGCGGAATCGAGCGTCATGGTCGACTATACGGAGCGGAAAAATGTTTATAAGGCCAAGGGAGCCAAGCCCGGTATGGTGTACTACCATGACTTTTCCTCCCTCCTGGTCAATCCAAAAAAGAACCTCCCCCTGAAGCGAAAGGAGGAGGTATGAAATTCTTTCATCTTTCGGACCTGCACCTGGGCAAACGCCTCTATCATTTTTCTCTCTTGGAAGAACAAGCTTACCTTCTCGATGAAATTTTGGCCCTGGTCCAGGAGGAGAAGCCCGATGCGGTCTTGATCAGTGGCGATCTCTATGATAAAAAAACACCGTCTACGGAGGCCGTGAACCTACTGGATGATTTTTTAACCCGCTTGTCCCAGGCGGCCCTCCAGGTTTTTGTGATTGCGGGAAACCACGATAGCGCAGAGCGCCTGGCCTTTGGCCACCGCCTGATGGACGCTTCGGGGATTCACATTGCGCCCGCCTTTCAAGGACAGGTCCACCACTACACCCTCTATGATGAGGCGGGGCCCGTTCATTTTTACCTCCTGCCCTACCTCAACCCTGCGCTCGTACGTGCCTACTACCCGGATGCGGCCTGCTCGTCCTATAACGAGGCTTTGGCGCTGGTGCTGGAGGGCCTCCCCCTCCGGCCCTCGGAGCGGAATGTCCTGCTCACCCACCAATTTGTGGGCGGTGCCCAGCGCTCCGATTCAGAGCAGCTGGTGGTGGGCGGCTTGGACCAGGTCGATGGTGCGATCTTTTCCGCTTTTGACTATGTAGCCTTAGGTCATATTCACAAGCCGCAGGATATGGCCGGCAAACGAATCCGCTACTGCGGAAGCCCATTGAAGTATTCATTTTCGGAAGCCCGACAAGTGAAATCCCTGACCATTGTAGAGACGACCGATAAGGTCACCTGGTCCCGAAAAATCCGCCCCCTCTCCCCCCTGCACGATCTGAAGGAAAAGCGGGGGTGCTTCTCAGACCTTATGGCGGAAGCAGAGGAGGATCCTGCTGCAAAAAAGGATTATTTTCATATCACCTTGACCGATGATCATGATATACCCAGCGCTCTGGCCAAGCTCCGCAGCCGCTATCCCCGCCTCATGCTCCTCGATTATGATCATCAAAAAAACGCGGACCATGGCCCCCTGACGCTGAGCGAAACGGTGCAAGCGCAGCCCAATGACCTTTTTGCCCGTTTTTTTGAAGAACAGAATGGCAAGCCGCTTTCTGCCCAACAGAAGACCTTCGTGACTGACCTATTTCGGCAGCTGGAAGAGGAGGAGGGATGAGACCACTCAAACTGACCCTATCTGCCTTTGGCCCCTATGCCAAAAAAAATGTAATCGATTTTTCGCAAATGGGCGAAGCTGGTCTTTATCTGATCTCAGGCGATACTGGAGCAGGGAAAACCAGCCTGTTTGATGGCATTTCCTTTGCCCTTTTTGGAGAAGCCTCCGGCAAGGAGCGCGACGTCTCTATGCTCCGCTCCCAGTATGCGACGCCGGAGATCCCAACCTTTGTAGAGCTTCTCTTCTCCTATCAGGGGCTGAACTATCAAATTTGGCGAAGCCCGGCCTATGAGCGTCCCAAGCTTCGGGGAAGTGGCTACACCCGGGAGCCTGCAAGGGCGACGCTGACCTACCCCTCCGGACGCGTCATCAGCGCACCAAGTGAGGTGAATCAGGCCATTGAAGCGCTGCTCGGAATCAATCGCAGACAGTTCGCACAGATTGCGATGATTGCCCAGGGCGATTTTCAGGACCTGCTCCTGGCCGATACGGCCAGCCGCCAGGAAATTTTTCGCCGACTCTTCCAAACCCAAATTTTTCAGCGTTTTCAACAGGCTTTGAAAAATGAGCTGGCGGAGGTCAGTAAAAAAAATAGCGAATGTCAACAGACCCTCCAAAATCTCCTGAAAAAAATCCCCCTGGACCAGGCGGTCCCTGCGCTGGTCGACCTGTTGAGTCAAGCTTCCTTGGAGGCGCCCCCTCCCGCAGAAGCCCTTTTTACGGCCCTGAAGGCGGAGGGGGAGGAGAGCAATGCACGTCTTCAGAAAAAAGAAGCGACCATTCGTCTTTTGCTCGAACGCTCCGACCAGCTTCGCCGAGACCAGGACCAGGCAAAACGAGCCCTGGATCGTCAGGAAAAAGAGAAAAAGCTCCGGGAAAATTTGCGGCTGGTGGAAGGCGCAAAAAAGGACATGCAGGCGCGTTTATCTGATTTCCAAACCCTAGCAGAGAGCAGGGCCTCCCTATCCACCGCCAATCAGGAGCTGGGCTATCTCCTAGATCAGGAGAAAAAAGAACGGCAAAAAAAGGATCCTTCCTTTTCTTGGGCTCCAGATCAGAAAAAAGCGTTCGATGGCACCCTATCTTGCTTTCCATCCGAAAAGGAAATCGCAAGCTTTGCCGAACGCACCCGAGCGCTTGCTTCCTATCCCGCTCGTCTGCGCCAGTTAGAAGCAGAAGCGGCCCAGCTGGTCAAAGCTCAGGCAGCACTCCAGGCGCTCCAGGATCAGGAAGAAGCGCTGGGGCGCTGGCAGCAGAAGCTGGTGGCACAGGAGCAGGAGGAGGCGCAGGCGCATAAAGCTTTTCAAGCCATCCGCCAAGCCTTCTATCACGCCCAGGCAGGCCTGCTCGCCCAGGGCCTGGAGGAAGGAAGTCCCTGCCCCGTCTGTGGCAGCTGTCATCATCCCCAAAAAGCCGACCTACCCCAGGCGGCCCCCCACGAGGAAGACGTGCAAATCGCCGAACAGGGACTGGCAAGAGCCCGGAAAAAGCTGGAAGAAAATGCCTTACAAGCCGCTCGAGAACGGGAAAAATGGGTTCAGCAAAAGGAAAAAATGGAGCAAGCCTACCAGGTCATCGGCCTCAAAGAGGCAGATGGGCCAGAAGCCCTGGAGACCCTAGCCCAACACAAAAAGGAGGAGAGCAAAGAAATCCAGGACGCCCTAGACCAGGCTTGCCAGCTCTTTCGAAAAAATCAAGCGCTTCTGCAGAATTTCCAGGAAGAAGAAGCACAGACACAAGAAAAGCTGGCGGACCTCCTGCAACAGGAGCAAGGTCTATTGGGGGCGCGCGACCAGCTTCTTTCTGAGCAGGAGACGACCCCCTTGGAGGATCTGGCCGCTCTTAGCGCAGCAGGTCAGGCTTGCTTCGAAAAGCTTTCCGAGGCCCAAAAGGAACGCGATCAGCTCATGATCCACCGCCACCAGCAGCTTTCCCTGGTGGCGTCCCTGAAGGAAGCCTACCGAGCGCTTGCGGAGGGGGAAGATAAATGGGCTTTTCTAAAGGAACTTTCTACCACTGCCTCAGGGCAGATTACCGGCCAGGCCCGCATCAATCTGGAATCCTATGTGCAGAAGCGCTATTTTGACCGGATCATTGAACGAGCCAATTTCTATTTTCGCCGGATGTCCGCCGGCCAATACGACCTCATTCGAAGCCGGGACGTCCTGGATAAGCGAAGCCAGGCCGGGCTGGATCTTTCGATCATTGACCACTACAACGCGAGCGAACGCTCCGTGCGCACCCTCTCCGGGGGAGAAAGCTTTTTGGCCGCCCTTTCTCTGGCCCTGGGCCTCTCTGCGGAAGTGGAGGCTTCCGCCGGTGGCATCCAGATGGATGCCCTCTTTTTGGATGAGGGCTTTGGCAGCTTGGATGAGGAAAGTCTCCGTCTGGCCATCCAGGCCCTCCAGGGGCTGGGCGAGGACCAGCGACTGGTGGGGATCATCTCCCATGTCAGTGGATTAAAGGAAGCCATCCCCCGACAGATTATCGTAGAAAAAAACGAAGCCTTTGGCTCCTCCGTCCGGCTCCAGGTTTAGAAAATAGCATTAAAAAAAGCGAGCAGGTCGTCCTGCTCGCTTCTTTTAATTCGCAATTAAGAAAGGGCTGCAATCAGGGCATCCACCTCTTCCTCCTGGGTCATGAAGGAGGTCACGAAGCGCACGCTTGCCAGGTCCTCCCCTTCCTCTTTCCAGTCCTCAAAAAGGAAATCCTTGCGGAGCCTTTGGATCTCTTCTTTTCTCAAAATGGGGAAAAGCTGGTTGGACTGGGGCGGCTGAAGGAAGCGGACCCCTTTCTTTTCCATGCCTTCCGCCAAATGCATGGCCATATGGTTGGCATGAGCCGCAAGATCGAAAAAGAGTCGGTCTTCGAAAAGAACTTCAAACTGAAGGCCCATGAGAAAGGATTTGGCCAGAATGGCGCCATTCTGCTTCATGATGGGCCTGAAATCCTCTTTGAGAGACTCCTTTTGGATGAGCAGGGCTTCCCCTAAAAGCGCGCCATTTTTGGTACCGCCAATGAAAAATGCATCACAGAGACGAGCCAGGTCCGGCAGGGTCAGGTCATTGTCCCTGGCCGTCAAGGCACTGCCCAGCCTTGCCCCATCCAAATACAGGATCAGCCCTCGGTCCCGGCAATACTGGGACAGGGCTTCCAATTCCTTCTTGCGGTAAACGCCTCCCAGCTCGGTCGTATCCGAAATATATACCAGCTTGGCCTGAGCCGTATTCTCTGCCTGATGCGCTTGAACCACTGGATCCAAAAGGGCCGGGCTCAGCTTGCCGTCTCCTGTCGCAATAAGATGAATTTTATGACCTCTGGATTCAATCGCGCCCGCCTCATGATCATGAATATGGGCCGTGGTGGCTGCAAGAGCAGCCTGGTGGGGACGGAGAAAGGCCGAAAGGGCAACCAGATTGACCTGGGTGCCGCCCGGGATAAAGTGAATATCCCCCGCCAGCCCCGCACAGGCCTGATTGATCCGGTCCTTGGCCACCGCGCAATGGCAATCGTAGCCATAGCCCGGCTCCGCCTGGCTCAAGCACTCGCTCATTTTTTCCAGAATTTTTTCATGACAGAGATGGCTATAATCATTGACAAAAGAATACATGGCATTCCTTTCTGTTATCCAATCACCAGGCAAATCAAGTGAGCGGCGATGCCTGCAAACAGCCCGCCGATGGTATGCGATAGGATGGCCTTGTCCGTCACCTCCGTTGTCTTCAGGGCATCCATCATTGCGATATGGGTGGAAAGATAGCCGGACCAGCACATGCAGATCGCGGTAAAGACCGAAATATCATTCAGCGTCACCTTCCCCGCCTGCGCCATTTTCCCGACGACCCCGATCGCGGCCCCGGCAGAGCCCAGTGCGGTGATCGGCACCGAAATGGATTCCGGCTGCGAGAAGCCGAAGAGGGGGTTGATGATGAAAGACAGCTTTTGGCCAAGCCATGGGATAATCGGCACGCCTTCCCCTGCCGCCCCGGTATAGACGCCGTTGGGGCCAGGTCCATTGGTCAGAATCAGGACCGTCGTACAGATGACAATGACGCCCGGGATAATGGCCATGCCCATTTCCACGCCGGATTTGCCGCCAGAGAGGAGCGATTCGATCAAACGCCGACCCGGCGAACCGGGGCTCACCACCCGGTAACGGTTGTCAATCTGGGCTTCCTTGCTTTCAATGGCCATCCGCTCCGTGCCGTAGACCTTCTTTGTGAAGTGAAGCATGAGGCGAACCGAAACGACGGACCCGATGATGGCCCCCAGATTTCCGATCAAGGCACCCTTCACCGCCCCTTCCACCGGCATTCCAAACATGGTTGAGGTGGTGATCAGACCCATACCGAAGGCTGTGCCCAGGTTGGTTAAGGCGGGCAATTGGTACATTTTAAAGTAGCGGGTGAAGTTTTCCTGGTCTGCCAGGGTTAAAATCGATGGATTATCGGAAAGATAGCAGTTCAAAATGCCCAAGGAGGCTGCACCTGGCAGGTCATACAGGGGCTTCATGACCTTAGAAAGCAGGAGATTGATCAGGGCGATCAAACCGAATTCGGAGAAAAGGGCCGATAGCGCTCCTGCAATCACGCAGATGGCCATGATATAAAAGCACGTTTTCATCAAGAGGTCGTAGGCCGTGTTCATGAGGGTCATGAGCATATTGGTCCCCCCCATCACCAGGCCCAGCGAAATAAAAAAGGCGAAGAAGAGAATGGTAAAGAGGATACTTTCTGGCCCAATGGCCCGTTTTAATGTGGATTTTTTTTCATTCATAGGGGTCTCCCGTCCCGGATGGAAACACTAGAACGTTTTCTAGTTACACGAAAAAAAAGAGGACGGACCACCCCGCTCCAAAGAGGCGGGGTGGCTGTCCGATTTTGTTACATCAAGGTCGCATACATGATCGCTTTGATCGTATGCATACGGTTCTCTGCCTGGTCGAAGACCTTGGAAGCGGGCGAGAGGAAGACCTCGTCGGTGACCTCCATGCCGTTGAGGCCAAATTTTTCATTGATCTCCTGACCCACCTTAGTGTTGAGGTCATGATAGGAGGGCAGGCAGTGGAGGAAGATGGCATCCTTGCTGGCATTGTCCATGACCTCCTTGTTGATTTGGTAGGGCTTGAGCTCGCGAATCCGCTCCGCCCAGATCTCTTCCGGCTCACCCATAGAAACCCAAATATCGGTGTAGAGCACATCGGCATCCTTGGTGGCCTTCTTCACATCACTCTCAAAAGACAGACTGGAGCCGGTTACCTCGGCAATTTCCTTGGCCTTGTCGATCAGGTCCTGGGCCGGGAAGAGCTCCTTGGGGGAGCAAGCGGTAAAGTTCAGACCCAGCTTGGCGCAAACGATCATCAGGGAGTTCGCAACATTGTTTCTGGCATCGCCCATGTAAACAAAATTGAGTCCCTTCAGGCGACCGAAGTTTTCCTGGACCGTCAGCATATCCGCAATCATCTGGGTGGGGTGGAAATCATCCGTCAGTCCGTTCCAGACCGGAACGCCGGATTCCCTGGCCAATTCCTCCACCAGCGCCTGATCGAAACCACGATATTCGATCCCGTCAAACATCCGACCCAGAACCTTGGCCGTATCGGCGATCGATTCCTTGTGGCCCATCTGCGAGGACTTGGAGTCGAGGAAGGTGACGCCCATGCCTAAATCATGACCGGCCACTTCGAAAGAGCAGCGAGTCCGAGTTGAGGTTTTTTCGAACAAGAGGACAATGTTTTTCCCTTCGAAATACTTGTGGGCAATGCCTGAACGCTTCATGTTCTTAAATTGCTGTCCCAGATCGACCAGGTACTTGACCTCCTCATTGGTGAAGTCCAAGAGCTTCAAGAAACTTCTTCCGCTTAAATTGACACCCATTTGTTCCCTCCTTAAATTTTATACAATCTATGGCCTATTCTACTATAAGTTGACCATGGATATCCAGGTTCATCCGGACAAGCTGTCCGTTTTTTATGCGTTGAGCCAGGAGCCCTCGGGCAAGCGGAAGCTCCACCTGCTCACGAAAAATCCGCTCCAGGGCGCGAGCCCCATAGCGCTGATAGTCAGAGCGAGCCAACAAATCAGAAAGCAGTCGCTCCCCCAGATGGACCGTAATCGCGCGATCCTTCAGCCTTGCGTTGAGCTCCGCTTCCTTGATCGTGAGAATGGATCGCATGCTCTCCCGGTCTAAGGGCGGGAAGAATACGGCCGCATCTAATCGGTTCAGAAACTCTGGCCGGAAATATTGGCGAAGGATGGCCTCCCGTTTCTGCTTGGGCAGGCTATGGCCCTCTTCGTCCACCATTTGCTCCCATCCGGCATTGGAGGTCATGAGAATGGTCGTATTGGTAAAATCAACCGTCCGACCCCGGTTATCCGTCAGCCGGCCCTCATCCAGTAGCTGAAGGAGGATGGGGAGCAGGTCTGGTCCAGCCTTTTCCAACTCATCCAGTAAAAGAATGGCATAGGGTCTATGGCGAACGGCTTCGGTCAGCTGACCGCCTTCCTCGTAGCCTACATAACCGGGCGGGGCGCCGATGAGCTTGGTCACCGCATTTTGTTGCATATATTCGCTCATATCCATCCGGATCAGGTGGTCGCTGCTGTCATAGAGCTCATTGGCCAAAAGCTTGGCCAGGTAGGTCTTCCCTACCCCCGTTGGCCCGTAAAAAAGGAAACGGCCCACCGGCCGGCCGGCTTCCTTGATCCCCGAGCGCGCCCGGAGAATGGCATTCGATAGACGGTGTACGGCCTCCTTCTGCCCGACCAGCTTTTGGTTCAGGGTCTCCTCCAGGCCGAGAATTTTCTCTTTTTCAGATCGCTCCAGCTTCGAAACCGGGATCCCGGTCATCCGGTAGATAACCTGACGAATGTGGTCTGCCTGGACCGCTGTGTCCGGAGCTTGCTCCATCTTGACCAGCGAAAAGGCCTCATCCATGACATCAATCGCACTATCCGGCAGGAATCGATCGGCAATGTAGCGCTTGGACAGCCTTGCCGCATCAAATAGGGCTTCCTGTTCTATGGGGTGGTCGTGGAATGCCTCATAGCGGGGGGCAATCCCAGCTAAAATCTGCTCCGTTTCTGCAATGCTGGGCTCCTCTACCAGGACCGTCTGGAAGCGGCGGGCCAAGGCCTTATCCTTTTCCAGATATTTCATGTATTCACTAATGGTGGTTGCCCCAATCGCCGTAATCTCCCCGCGGGAAAGAAAAGGCTTGAGATAATTGGCCATATCGTGGCCGCCGGCCTGGTTCCCGCTCCCTACGATGGTATGGATCTCATCGATAAAGAGCAGGATGCGGCCTTCGGAATGGGCCAAGACCTTGAGCAGCTCCTGCAAACGCGCCTCAAACTCTCCTCGTAGCTTGGCGCCTGCCAGCAGGGCCCCGCTATCCAAGGCATAGATCACCTTATTTTGAAGGACCTCCGGCACCTGACCAGCTACAATGGCCTGGGCCAGCCCCTCTACCGCAGCAGTCTTTCCGACCCCTGGATCACCAATCAGCAGGGGATTGTTTTTGATCCGTCTGGAGAGGACTTGGATGAGGCGGTGGATGGTGCTGTCCATGCCGATCACCTGATCAATGCGACCCATCCTGACCTTTTCATTGAGGTCAATCCCGTATTGGCGAAGCACTGCGGGCAATTGCTCCAGTCGATCGCTCACCCAGTCCCTCCCTTCTCTTTGCTTTAATGCGCAGCTACAGGTGAAGCTCCGTGCCCGTTTTTCCCTGAAGAGCCTCGGAAGCCTTTTCCAGAGAAGTAATCAGTGCCGAACGATGCGGGTTCTGGCCGATAAACTGGAGGCAGGCCTGAATCTTCGGCAGCATGGAGCCCGGTGCGAATTGTCCCTGGTCAATATAATCCAAGGCCTCTTTCACACTCATATGCGCCAGGTTTTTCTGATCAGGCTGGTTATAGTGAATGGCCACCTGGTCCACGGCCGTCACGATGATCAGCCGGTCAGCCTCCAGATCAGCGGCAAGCTTTGCAGCCGCAAAATCCTTGTCAATAACGGCATCCACGCCGCTCAGAGCGCTGTCCTCCGAGAGGACCGGGATCCCGCCCCCGCCACAGGTAATAACCGAAAATCCGGCCTCCAGGAGCGCCTCAATCGCCGGACCCTCCTGAATCTTCAAAGGCCTGGGGGAGGCGACCACCCGCCGGTAGCCGCGTCCTGCGTCCTCCTTAAAAACTTGTCCACTCTCCCGGGCCATCGCCTCCGCTTCCGCCCGGCTGTAAAAACGACCGATGGGCTTACTTGGATGATCAAAAGCGGGATCCTTCGGATCCACGGCCACCTGGGTCAGGATGCTGGTGATCTTCGCAGCCTCTTTGTGCTTGGCCTGCCATTCATTTTGGATGGCCTGCTGGAGCTGGTAGCCAATATAGCCCTGAGACATGGCTACGCACTCCACCAGGGGGTATTCGGGGCTAATCCCATCCCCTTGGGCATGGGCCATGGCCAACTGAATCTGGCCCACCTGGGGCCCATTGCCATGGACAATCGCAAGACTTCCGACCGCTTCTATCGTTTCTACAATGGACCTGGCCGCCAGACGAACCGCCTGGAGCTGCTCGGCTGGTGATTGGCCCAGGGCATTGCCCCCCAGGGCCAAGACAACTTTTTCCTTCTTCAAACCTCCACCCTCCTCTACTAAATTAGGATCATCATACGCTTCCTCAGTCCATGAATCGTCCAAGAAAGAGGAAAACGGTGACCGTTCGCCGGACGGCCACCGTTTTCCTGCTGCTTCGATCGCTTGCTGGATCGATTATTCCTCGATCTGGTTGCCGGCCAGGGCCCGGGAGATGTTGATCAAAAAGTCCTGGGCGTTGGTCACGATGGATTTGGCCGTGAGGGTGCCGCGATCCGAAAGCTTATTGACCGCAAACTCCTGAATATCCACCGTATACATATAAACGGGACGAATCTGACCGTCGAATTCATTGTAGGAAGGCGTCATATTGCCCGTCGCAATCGTCGCCAGGATGGCCGATACCATGATCAGGGTCGAGGTCTGCTTAATCTGAGCTCTCATGGCATCCTGCGCCTGATAGACATTGTTATAGGTATCGGGCAGCGGGAAGCGGTCGCGGATAGTCCCGCAAATCACCATTTCAACGCCCGCTTCAACGCAGGCCTTAGTGACCCCGTCCCGAACCTTGCCCGACTCCTTCACATATGCCGCCAGGGAGCCTGCGTTTCGAACCTCGTTGACCACGTCAAAATAGTTGTTATAAGTGTTCTGATCCCGCTGAAAATCCTGCTGGTCATTCATGGTGCCGCGGGTGGCCTCTTCCAGATCATAGACGAAGAAGGAATTGCCCGCGATAATGGCATCTACATAGCCCTCGCGGATCAGGCGGGCCAGCCCCCGCCGGGCTGTGGGGTCTAAAATGGCTGCGGTTCCCAGGACCCAGGTGATCTTCCCGGAGCCTTCTTTATCATGGCGAAGGATTTCATAGAGTTCATCATAGTCCTTGGAAAAGGCTGTCTCACGCGAGCGACCGGACCGGAAGGCAAAGGTCTGCTCCTCCTCTTCCTTGCTTTCAAAGCCATGGGTATAGACGTAAATGCCCTCTGAGGCATCCTCTGCCCGTCCGACAACAACCTTATCCCCTTTTTTAAGATTGCGGAATTCCACGATCTCGACCTTTTCCTGGCCGGGTTCATCATGAGCCACCGCTACGGTATCCATGCGGGACTGGACCGCCAACACCCAGCGATCGTTAATCTTAAAATATTCAGGAAAAACAGAAAGCGCATGGTAATGAACAGGAGAAATCCCGTCCTTTTCTACGCATACGAGCTTGGCATTGGGCGCATTTTTCAGGAAGGCCTGGTTAAAATCAGGCGGCGTATAGGTCGGTAATTCAAACATCAATTTCCTCCTTCTTTATAGAGACGGATCCTGGCGGTCATAGGCCAGTGCTTCGTCTTCTGCTACTTCCCGCTCTGCTAGCTCCATCACCAGCTCCCTGGGCACCAACTCCTTTTGGGTATTGACCACAAAATCCTGGACATTGGTCACCATGGTGCGCACCGCAATATGCCCGCGCGCTGCCGAAACCTTGTTGGTTACGTTTTCTGTCACATCGATATTGTAAAAGATCACGGGCAAAACCGCGCCCTGCTCATTGATCCGATAGGAGGAAGCCAGCTCTGCATTGGAAACGGAGTGGAGCTGGGTGGCCAGGGAAATGATGAGACTTGCCTGGTCAAGACAGGCCTTCGCATCCCGAAGGGAGTCATGTACCTCTCCTGTCACCTCCGGCAGGGGGCCGTCATCCCGAATGGAGCCTGCCCCGTAAAAGGGGATTCCTAGGCGAACCAATGTTTTTACAAATCCGTTTTTCACATGTCCGGCATCAATGAAGGCCTGGATGGAGCCCATCCGGCGAATATCATTGAGGGTGTCCAGGTGATTATAGTGACCGAGTGGCATGGATTCCTGCGTATAAATATCCTGCCCAAGCGCCGTGCCAATATAGCCGCCCTCCAGATCATGGGTCAGGATGGCATTGCCCCCCAAAAGTCCCTGGACATAGCCAGCCTCCGCCAGGGCGGAAAGGGCCAGGCGGGTATCGTGGTCGAAGACCACCGAGGGGCCCAGGGTCCAGATGATTTTGCCCCCCTCCTTGCGCACCTGGCGCATGAGCTCAAAAAGCTCCTGATAGCGACGAGTCGAAGAGGTTTCTACCGCCATACCAGCGGCTCGGCGCAGGCTTTCGGGAAATCCCTCCGCATAGGGCAAAATCCCCTCTGACCCATCCTTTTTGCGGCCGATCACCACCTGGTCCCCCGGCAGGAGATCGCATAATTCCACTATTTCAATGGCCCCGTCCTTGAGACGTGCCACACAGTTCAGGGAAGAATGCGGGGGAATTTGCCACTGGCCGTCCACTTTGTAATAAGTAGGCTGATGGTCCGTTAAATAAAAGCCGCTGGGTGCCACCCCTGCTTTTTCCACCCCTACGAGATGGACATCCGGGGCCTCGACCAGGTCTTTTCTTGTGAAGTCAGGCGGGTTTAGTTTGACATTGACCAAAGACATCGTTTTGCTCCTTTACCGGTTCATTTTTTGAAACAAAGCATCCAGGGCTTCCGCCGGACTTTGCGCCTGACGGACGGCCCACTCCATGGGGCACCAACCATCCCCTCTTTCGTTTCTTATATGGTCTACCTTCTCCAGATAATGGATCCTGGGGAACTGGAGATCCCCTTCCTCCGATGCGGAAAAAGTCAAGGCCATCTCCGAAACCAGCGGGGTGTACAGATCATGCAGTCCCAACCGCCAGGCCAGGACATAGGCCGCCCTTCCGATCACCCGGTCAATCAGGATGCCCTCGGTCAAGCCTGCTAATTTATCCGGGTGATCGACCAGGTCCAGCAGCGGCTTCAGCCGGTCCTCCTGAGAACGATAGAGGATCCTTCCCTGGTCCAAAACCAGGCAGGTAGCCTGCTCCTCCTCTAGAAGGCGGATCAGGGCTTCCTTGGATCGCGTTTCCTTCATAAAAAGCCGCCTACTGATTTTTGCTCAGTCCGCTCTTCCCGATGGCTACAACCACCACGGGGATGAGGACCAGCTGGATCAGGATACCGGGCAGGGCCGTTACAAAGGCGCCCGCAATCCACAGATCCAAGGAAAATTTGCCGGCCTGGAAGATCATCGCATTTGCCACGCCTGCAATGACCCGGCCAATCAGCATGGCCAGGACCAGGGAAAGCAGGCTGCGCGCATAGATGGACTTATGATTGAACAGAGAGAAGAAA
Source organism: uncultured Tissierellia bacterium (assembly GCA_902489145.1). GTDB lineage: Bacteria > Bacillota > Clostridia > Tissierellales > Peptoniphilaceae > Kallipyga. Next base: position 20,497 of record CABTYV010000016.1, read on the forward strand.
AGGCCCGCGAAAAGCCCATAGGCGGCCAATTCGACCAGCATGGCCGGCAAGATCGCTGCCGGTGGCATGCCGGTACAAAGGGAGGATAAAAGCGGCGTGACCAGGCCGCCCAAAAGGCCGAAAAAGGGGCCGCATAAAAACCCGGTTAATAGGACCGGAATGTGCATGGGCAGGAAAATCATCCCGCCTCTGGGAATGGCATGAAAAGCCATAGGCAACACAAGGCCCAGGGCAACCATCAAAGCTGTAGTGACCAGCCGCTGCGTTGTATTTTTGATCATTTGTATGCTCCAGTATTCGCGGTTACTCGGAGAGAAAAGTCCCCTACATTTGTTCTGGTGCCGAAACACCAATCAGCCAGAGGGCATTTTCCAACACCTGGCGCACGGCCAGCAGAAGCCCAATGCGTTCATTGCTCAGGTCCGGATCGTCCGGATCGATTACCTTGGCCGCCCCGTAAAAGGAATGAAAAGCGGTCGCCATCTGCATGAGGAAATTGCAGATGCGGTGGGGTTTGCGCTCCTGAGCCGCTTGAGCCACCAGGGCTGGATAATCATCCATCAGCTTCAACAGGTCCACCGCCCGCGCTTCGTTCAAGCGCGTAAAAGCCTCCTGCGGCTTAAAAGGAGGGGCCTGCCGCAGGACCCCGCAGATTCGGGCGTGGGCGTATTGGATATAGTAGACCGGATTTTCATTGGACTGCTTGCGCGCCAGATCCAGGTCAAAATCCATCTGACTTTCTACGGCACGAGAAACGAAGAAGTAGCGGGCGACATCCACTCCAACATCGTCGCACAACTCTCGTAAAGTCACTGCCTTGCCAGACCGCTTGGACATCTTGATTTCCTTGCCATCCTCCAGAAGGTGAATCATTTGGATCAGATCCACCTCCAGGGCGTCCGGCTTTTGGCCCAGCGCCTGTAGAGCGGCCTTCATCCGGGCCACATAGCCGTGGTGATCGCCTCCCCAGAGGTCCACCAGCTTTTCATATCCTCTTTCAAGTTTATAAAGATGGTTGGCAATATCTGGCGTCAGATAGGTCAATTTTCCGTTGGCCTTGCGCAGAACCCGGTCTTTATCGTCCCCCCAGCGGCTGGTGGCCAGCCATAAGGCGCCCTCTTCTTCATAGACAGCACCGGTCAATTCGAGCTTGTGCAGGACCTCCTCGACCCAGCCTTTATCATAGAGGGATTGCTCCGATATCCAGGAATCAAACTCACAGCGAAAGCGCTGAAGGTCCTCCTTGATCTTCAAAAGCTCAATCTCATAGCCCCTGGCCTTGAAATGCGCCAGGCGCCCTTCTTCCTCGTGAAGCCAGCGATCCCCTTCTTCCTCAGCAAGCCTTTGGCCGATTGCAATGACGTCTTCTCCGTAATAGCCATCCTCCGGGAGCTCGACCCCCTCCACCCCCAGGGCCTGAGCGTAGCGGGCGTAGACCGATAGGGCCAGGTTCTCCATTTGGGCGCCCGCATCGTTGATATAATATTCCCGGAGCACGTCATAGTTGGAGGCTCGATAGAGCCGGCAAATGGCATCGCCCCAAACCGCTCCGCGGGCATGACCCAAATGTAAATCTCCGGTGGGATTGGCGGATACGTACTCCACCAGCACCGATTGGCGCTTTCCGCTATCATTCCATCCATAGCGGGCGCCCGACTGGAGCACCCGGTTGATGACATCGCCTAGAGAATCCGCCTGGAGGCGGAAATTGATAAAGCCGGGGCCAGCAATTTCAACCGTTTTGACCAGATCCTGGTGGGCGATCAGATCCTCCTGAAGCTCCTCGGCAATCGCCCGAGGAGCCTTATGAACCAGGCCCGCCAGCTGCATCGCGACCGGGGTCGCATAATCGCCATAGGCTCTGTTTTTCGGAACTTCGATCAAGACCAGGCCTTTTTCAGCAATGCCATAGACCTTTTGAATGACCGCCTCGACCAATTCTTTTAATTTTTCTTCGTTGTTCATGCACTCTCCCAACTTCTTACCAGCCTGAAGAAATCCTAGGCTTCTCGCTCAAAGGGCATCGACATACAGCGTGGCCCGCCTCGTCCCACAGTCAAATTATCGGAATCCAGTACCAATAGCTCTACCCCTGCCTCGCGGAGGACCTCATTGGTCACATAGTTTCGACCATAGACGATCACTTTATTGGGGGCAATGGCCAGGGTATTGGACCCATCCGTCCACTGTTCACGCGATGCGGCAATGGGATCGCCCCCACCGCAGGGGAGCAGGCGCACCCGGTCCAGCCCCAGAATGTCCGCCAGGATTTGATCCAGATGGCCATCAAACTCCTGCACCTCCACCTTGCTCTTCATCCGGTTGGGGGTCAGACGGAAGACCCGCAGGGTTTCTGAAATGCCGGGATGATAGGTAAAGGTATCACGGTCAATCATGGTAAAGACCGTATCCAAATGCATAAAAGCCCGTGCGGATGGAATGACGAAGGCATAGATTCGCTCAAAAGCATTGTCCTGATCTTCAAAAAAGAGATTCATCGCCAGCTGCTGGATGGCATCCGGCTCCGTCCGAAGGGAAATCCCGATAAAAAGGGTATCCTCCGAAATCACCAGGGTATCGCCCCCCTCCAGATGGAAGGGCTGACGACGGCCGTAGTAATCCGGTACCTGGCCTGCATAATCGGGATGATAACGGAAAATATAATCCCCGTAGATGGTCTCCCGTCGGCGGGTTTCATTGGCCATCCGGTTAATGGCCACGCCCCGGCCCATGCAGGAGAAGGGATCCCGTGTGAAATACAGGTTGGGCATGGGGTTGATGGCCAGGCCCATCCGGTGGTCGTACTCATCTACCAGGAGTCGCTCCTCCGCCTCTCCAAGGGCGGAGAAGGGGACGCCGGCCATGGTTTTTTCAACCAGGTCGAGATGATCCTTGGCCGCCAGAAAATAATTCTTTAGCACTTTTTTATAGGTTTGAGTATAGATGCCTGCCTCCCGGAGATACTGATCCAGAAAGGCCTCCACTAAATCAGGATGAGCATCCAGCGTTTCTGCCATCAGCTTTTCCAGATAAACCACCTCGGTACCGTTCTCACGGAAGATTTGGGCAAAAGCATCATGCTCTTTTTGAGCCTTGTAAAGGTCAGGAATATCATCGAATAAAAGATCCTCCAAACGATTGGGGGTCAAATAAAGCAATTCCTTACCGGGCCGGTGAAGCATCACCTTTTTTAAAGGCTTGATCTCACTGGTCACATGAATAGGGGGCATGGACATTCTCCTTTCCGAAGCAGAAAATAAGTATAGAGAGAAGGCCCAAATGGGCCAACCGTTCTCCTCGATTTTACCACAAGTCCGCCGAAGAAAGAAAAGAATTGCCCACCGGAAAGGGTGTGCAATTCTCCGCTTTTATGCTTTCTTTTTTCGAAGGAGATCCCCTACGCTGCCCCCCTCCGCAAGCGGGAGCCAGACGCGCGACAGGGGTACCCTCGCCCGGTCTAGTGGGGTTCCCTTTTCATCTTCGATCGCTTCGATCCGATAGGTGGAAAAGGGGCCCTGGGATCGGAGGAGCTCCACCTGTTCGCCGGTTGAGAAGGGATTTCGGACCTCCACCTCCATCCGCCTCCTGTTTGGATCGATCGCAAGAATGGTCCCCAGGTAAGCGTAATTCTGAATATAGGAGGTCGTCTGATAGTTTTGTCCCTCTGGGCCCGGAGGGCCCAGAAGAAAGCCACTGGTAAAAGAGCGGTGGCTGGTCTTGGCCAGTTCTTCTAAAAGCACCTGGACCGCTTCCGCCCCCCACTGGCCGGAGGCTAAGAGGTCCAGGGCCCGTCGGTAGGCATGAACGACAGTCGCCACATAAAAGGCACTTTTGACCCGCCCTTCAATCTTAAAAGAGGAGACGCCAGCCTCCACCAGCTCCTTCAAATAGGGCAAGAGGCAAAGGTCCTTGGAGTTGAAAATAAAGCTTTCGCCCCCCCCCTCCACGATGGGAAAGGCCTGGTCAGGCCGGGTGGCCTCCACCAGCGCATATTTCCATCGGCAGGCCTGAGCGCAGTCTCC
>CABTYV010000017.1 GCA_902489145.1 uncultured Tissierellia bacterium
GACGAAAATGTCATATTTACTGTAGAGGAAAACGCGGGGGTGCCTGTTTTCCTCTACACTTTTCAGGAAAAATCCGTTTTTGGTGTAGAGGAAAACAGGGGGGTAGCCATTTTCCTCCCCTTTTTTGACGAAAATGTCCTATTTGCTGTAGAGGAAAATGAAGGGGTGCCTGTTTTCCTCTACACCTTCGCTCAAAACTACCGTCGAACGACCGCAAAGCGGAGCTGGCCTACGGCCAGCGGTCAGATTCGATGCGGAGTCGGCCTCCGGCCGACGGATTGGAAGGAAGCAGAGGCGCCCCCTCCAGGGGCGCTTCCTTTTGGAACAAAACAGAAGGAAGTCGGGCCCGGCCCGACTTCCTGTCTTCTTAGATAAAAAAAGGAAGGGCGGCTGTCGGCCGCCCTTCTATATAATATGGAAAGCTTTTTTCACCTGCGTTGACCATCACGCCATTTCTCGCGCGGCCAGGGCGCCTCCTCCGATTTTGCTTCACTCGCGGCCGTCTTTTGTGGACAAATTATGCCTTTTCCGCAGCGGCTTTCGTAGCGGCTGGCTTGCAATAGGCTTTCATGGGGCAATTTTGACAGCTTTCGGGGTTCTGGGCGGGGGCTTGGAAGTGTCCAGCGCCGATGGCGGCGGCGATGGCGTCGATTTCTGCGAGGCCCTGGGCGAGGTCGTCTGGGCTGAAGTGAAAGTCTCGGAGGGGGGCGGTGTCTGCCGAAAGATCATAAAGGGCGTTTCGGACGCGCGGAGCTTCTTTTGGTTGGTCCGGAGCTTGTGGTGCCTCAGGCGGGGCGTTTGGGGGGCACGAAGGGCTCGGCCCGGTAGCGGCCAGAGCTTGCTGGTGGGCGTCTAAGAGGATGCGGTAGACCAGGAGCTGGCCACGGTAGCGTTGGAGGAGGACGGGATTGTCCGGGAGAGAGGCTTTAAAATCGATCAGGCCGCCGTCGGTGAGAACGAGGTCAAGGGCGCCCTGGAGGCGATAGTGGGGGCGGAAAAGGGACAGGGCGGCTTCGGCTTTTTGGGTTTGGGCCAGGAGCCGATTTTGCTCTCGGGCTTGATAGGCGGTCAATTGGTTTTCTGCGAGGGCGCGCTTCTGGGCGGATAGCCCTTGCCCCTTTAGTGCCAGGCCGCGGGCTAGGTTTTGAAGGAGGTCGGCGAGGCCGGTGGCTTTGGCGTCTGAGGGGGCCTGGGCTTGGCGGTGGAGAAAGCAGAGTCCTTCGTGCAGGAGGGTGCCGAAGGCCATGGCGGGCGTGGGCTGCTGGGGCAAGCCCAGCCGTCGGAAGAAGAAAAAGGCGCGGGGGCAGGTCTGGTAAAGGGCGAGATCGGTGGTATAGGCATAGACCGGAAGGCGTGCGGCGGGGCGGGCCTGAGGCGCAGCGCTGGGAGGCGGGCTGGGGCAAGGGCATGCGTCCTCGGGCAGGTCGGCTAGCGCTTGGTTGAGGCGAAGGAAGGAGGCCTCCAGGGCCAGGTCGGCGGGCTTTCGGACGGCGCGGGGGTCGGTGCAGGCGGTCAGGAGGAGGAGGTCACGGGCCCGGGTCATGGCGGTGTAATATTGGCGGATGCGGTCCAGGTCGGCTTCCAGCTGGGGCGCTAGGGCATGCCCTAAGAGACGATTGCGTGGCAAAAGGTCGCTGCCTTGCCGGGGCGGGGTCCAAAGGGACCGGACCCGGCCCTCCTCCAGGAGCACCAGGGGGAATTCCAGCCCCTTGGCTTGGTGGATGGTGAGGATTTGAATGGCCTCCTCGACAGGTGCTTCCTCCCCACTGCCCCGGTCCTGGCGGCTGGATAGGAGGTCTGACCAGGCCGAGAGGAGCCAGGTGGCGGCTGCTGCGCGATTTTCTTCGCCTAGGGCGGGATGGCCATCAGTCTCGGACCGCTCCATTAAAAAGGATAAAAGCTCGACCAGGGCCTGACCGTCCGCCACAGCCGCCGCCTCCCCCGCCAGAGCCGCCTGCCAAAGGGCTTCGAAGGGCGGGCAGGCAAAAAAGGAATAGGCCAGATCCAAAAGGGCGCAGCGTCCTCCCTGGGCCCAGAAGGACTGCCAATGGGCGATTTGACGGGCGCGCGCGTCCGCGCCTTTTTGGGGGAGGCTGGCCAGCAGGCGGCGGGCCACCGGCTCCTGGAGCAGGGGGGCCGCCGGTCCGGCCAGCGTGAGCAGGAGGCAGGAGAGGAGGCGGCGAACGACGCTCAGGGAAGCTAAGGTGGCGCTGTTGGAGGACTGGAAGGGAATCGCACGCGCGCGCAGGGCCCGCGTCAGGGCCAAAACGGCGGGATTGACCTCCGGCCGCACGGAATAGGAGAGAAAGGCCATGTCCCGGTAGGCCCAGCCTTGTGCGTGGGCTTGGGCCAGGAAATCGGCCAGGCGGATCGCCCACTGGTCGAGATCATCAGAGAGAAAGCGGTAGACAGCGCCCTCGCCGCGCTCCTTTTGGGCGGTCATATGCTTTTGAAAGCGGTTGGCCTCTAGCAAGGGGTCGCGCTGATCGCCGTAGGGTGCATCAATGTAAGCGGCGCAGGTTTCCAGGATGCGGCGGCCGGACCGGTAGTTCTCGGTTAAATAGATGGTTTGGGTGCCGGGATAGCGGCGCTCAAAGGCGAGCAGATTTTCTACGGTGGCGCCCCGAAAGCGGTAAAGCGACTGGTCATCGTCCCCTACCACACAGAGATTGCCTGTTGCGCGGGAGAGCTTCTCTATAATCGCCTCCTGGATGGGATTGGTATCCTGATATTCATCCACCATGATATAGCGGGCCCGCGCCTGGGCCGCCGCCAATACCGGGGCCTGATCCAGCAGGCGGTTGGTCTCATAGAGCACCTCAGTAAAATCCAACACGTTATGGTGATGCAGCATCCGCCGGTAGCGATCCAGCATGTAGGAAGCGGCGCGGGTTTCCGGGCAATCAATCGAGAGATCTGAAAAGCCCTCCCGAACCCGTTCCATCAGGCGGAGAAAATCTCGCTGCCGGTAGGACAGCCCGGACGGATCCTGGGGCCGGTGGCGCGGGAAAAGGAGGTCCATGGCGCGCGCCATCTGGGGATAGGCGATGCGTCCATCTCGCTCATAGCCGCACAGGCCCGGCCAATAGCGATCCAAAAGGCGGTGAATTTCTGTATCGCTCACCAGGCGAAAGCCAGGCAGGTAGTCGGATGCTTCTATAAAATCCGACAGGAGCTCCAGGGCCAGCTGATGAAAGTTTCCGATATGGAGCTGGCCGGCCAGGGCCGCCATGGCGGGGTGGGGCCCCTGGGAAAGGCGGAAAACGAGCTCGTCCGCGGCCTTGCGGGTAAAGGTCGTAAGGAGGATCTGGTCGGGGCGGGCCAGTCCCGATTCGATGAGGTGGCGCACCCGCCCCACCATCATCCCCGTCTTTCCGGTGCCCGGCCCGGCGATGACCAGAACGGGGCCTTCGGTGGTCTGAATGGCCAATTGTTGTGCCGAATTGTAGTCCATACGCCCCCTGCCTTTCTATCCCTCCGGAAACGCCGTTTCGTCTCCGCCTGCTTTACCACCTAGATGACCAGTCCTCCCCCCCGGATGACAAGGACTTCGTTTCATATTAAAATAAGTCCATCATGAATGTTCAATACGGAAAGGATTGACCTATGGCGAGAAAATCTTGGAATGAATATTTTATGGAGCTGGCGCACGGAGTGGCCCAGCGCGGCACCTGTGACCGGGCCTATGTCGGCTGCGTGCTGGTCAACCGCGACCACCGCATCGTTTCGACGGGCTACAATGGCGCCATATCGGGCAATCCCCACTGTGATGAGGTGGGCCATACCATGCGCGACGGCCACTGCATTGCCACCATTCACGCCGAAATGAATGCCCTCCTCTATTGTGCCAAGGAGGGCATTCCGGTCAAGGATAGCCTTTGTTATGTGACCCACTTCCCCTGCCTCAACTGCACCAAGGCCCTCATCCAGGCGGGCATTACGGCCATTTACTACCACGAGGGCTACCGAATGGACCCCTATGCGCTGGAGCTTTTGGAGCGCAACCACATTCCGGTGACCCAACTCTAGGCGGGGACGCACCGAGCAGGAGGATCAGTCCAGGAAGCGGGCCCCGCTTGCGCCATCAATCTGGATGTTGGTGGAATAGAAGCATTGGAGAGCCTGGACGGCATAGAGGGTATCCAAGCTGCCGCAGGTCTCATAGGCGGAGTGCATGGCCAGCTGAGCCAGGCCAATGTCAACCGCATGGAGCGAAACCTGCGTGTTGGACAGATTGCCCAGGGTCGAGCCGCCCCGCACGTCCGAGCGATTGGCGAAATGTTGGCAGGGAACCGCTGCTTTGGCACAGATTTTTTTGAATACGGCCTGAGAGAAAGCATCCGAGGTGTAGGACTGGCTGGCATTTTCCTTGATCACCACCCCTTCGTTGAGGAAGACGCGGTTGCCTTCATCATAGAAGTCCGGTCGGTTGGGATGGAAGGCGTGGGCATTGTCACAGGACACGAGGAAGGAGCGGGCTACCGCCTGATAGTAGGACTCGGCCGGATAGCCCAAGGCGGCCAGGATGCGGGCCAAGCTGTCCTTGAGGAAGGTAGAGAGGGCGCCCTGCTTGGTGTTGGAGCCCACCTCCTCGTTATCAAAGCAGGCATAGACATTGATCCAGCTGGGATTGTGTCCGGCCAAAAAGCCGCGCAGGGCGGCAAAGGCGCACTGGAGATCGTCCAGCTTGGGCGAGCCGACCAGGGCCTGATCCGGCCCAATCAAGGCCGGGGCCTGGCGGTTGACCAAAAAAAGGTCCCGAGAGAGGATCTGGTCGGCCCGAACCCCAGCCGCCTCCGCGATCCGCTCCTCAAAGGCAGCCCGGTCCAGCTTCGTCGTCGAATAGAGGGGGATCAGATCCCGCTGGTGGTTAAATTCATATCCGCTATTGACCGAACGGTTGAAGTGGATGGGGGCATTGGGGATGATCAAAAGATCCTCATCCAGATCAACCAGGCGAGCCGTCAGGCCCTCCGGTGTATCCACCATGACGCGGCCCGCCAGGCTCAGCGGCCGGTCCAACCAGCTGGCATCGATCATGCCGCCGTAGCCTTCGACATTGAGCCGGGTATAGGGCCCGGGCCCCTGCAGCAGCGCTTCGCTTTTGAGCTTGAAGGTGGGCGAATCGCTGTGAGAGGCAGTGAGCTGAAAATGGGCCTCCTCCAGGTCTTCGCCCACGGTGAAGGCGATCAGGGAGGAATCGTTCCGGGTCACATAGTAGCGTCCCCCACGGGTCAGCGACCAGGCCTGGCCCTCCTTCAGCGGCTGAAAATCTGCCGCAGCCAGCTCCTTTTTGATCCCCTCGATGGTGTGGAACATGGACGGGGCTTCGTGAATAAAGGTCATCAGCTCCTTGGCCAGGCCAAGGGCTTTTTCTTTTTGTGCTTCCATAAAACTCCCTTTCTAATGACCCCTGGTGGGTCTATTGGTCCTTCTCCTCCTCCAAAATCAGCTGGAGGAGAAGGGTAGCCGTAATCAGATCAGAAATGCCCCGGCTCACCAGACCATTTTCATAGAAAAAAGCATTGAACTGCTCCCGGTCCTGATTGCCGGGAAAGAGGGCCTGATCCGCCAGCTGCTGCAGGGTGGCATAGGCCTCTAATGATAGCCCGGTCAAGGTGGTCGTATCCACCGTTTGAGTCAGCAGAAAAAGGCTAAGATCATCCAGGCTTTTGCGCATGGTGTAAAAGGGCAAGGCGCTGTCAAACAGGGGGCGAAATCCTTCCAGGGCCAGGGTCCTCAGGCCGCCCACGCCATAGTCTTGGTGGGCCTCCAGGCCGGGCGAGCGAGCCGGGCCATCGAAATCCTTTTCAAGCCCCTGGCAAAGCGCACGCAGGGCCTCCACCCACTCGGCGCCCGCCACCTTTTTCTGGTAGAGACAGGCGAACAGAAGGGTCTGAAAGAGGACCCCCTTGAGCAGGCCCGTGCGTCCGCCCAGGTCAGACAGGGCATTTTCCAGCAGCCGTCCCCGCGAACGCAGGGCCTCCAGGTGGTCCAGCCCGGAGAAATCCGTGCTGGCCAGGGACCGGGTCAACATCTCTAAGCCCTGCAGGATCCAGTAAAAATCATCCTCTCCCCTGGCATCCTCCCGGTCCATCAGGGCGCAGCCATAACCCCTAAGGCGCGTATAGGGGGCCAGGGCGGCATACAAAAAGTACCTGGAAAACCGCAGGGGACGCGATCCCATCCTGAGATGGGTTTGGACCAGCTGGTCCAGCTCTTCCCCGGTCATGGGGCGCACCTGCCCGGCCTGGCCCCAGACCGGCAATAGACGGGTTCCCTCAATGAGGGCCAGCTGCCAGGAGGGGCCCAAAAAATGGTAGTCCTTGAGCCCCATCAAATAGGCCCGAACAGCCGCCCGGGACTCCCCTACCTCCAAATAGAAAGAAAGCCCCTGACGATCGACACTGTGGCGGTAGGAACGAACATTCAGATCGCCTAGAATCTTGTAAAGGCCTACCACCACCGTATAGATCGCGGAGAGTCCTCTCAGATCGCCGCCCCGAACCCGGACCGAAAGGCGCAGGGACACGGGGTCCTCTCCCAGGCGGAAGGGACCCGCGACCTCCTTCGACCGAGTCGCCGATAGACACACTGTTCGCATGACCTGCCTCCCTAGCTTTGCGCCATCCGCCCCCTCAGCACTTCATACATCAACACCGCTGCCGAGGCGGAGGCGTTGAGCGAGTCGATTTTTCCGAGCATGGGAATGGAAACCAACACGTCGCACTTCTCCCGGGTCAAGCGGGAAAGTCCCGCGCCTTCGTTGCCAATGACCAGACAGCAGGGCCCGGAAAAATCGGTCGCCCAGAAGGACTGGCTGGCCTCGCCGGCCGCCCCGTACACCCAGATGTTGGCCTTCTTGAGCTGGTCAATGGTCTGGTTAATATTGGTCACCCGGCAGATCTTCTGGTAGGCCGTGGCCCCGGAGGAGGTCCGCTGGACGGTTTCATTGACCATGGCGGAGCGCCGCTTGGGAATGATCACCGCATCCACTCCGCAGCATTCCGCGGTCCGAATGATGGCCCCCAGGTTATGGGGATCGCTTATCTCCTCCAAAATGATCAGGAAGGGGGCCCGGCCGGCCGCCTGGGTCTCGGCCAATACGGCGTCCAGATCGGCATAGGCAAAATCGGTTGCTAAAATGACCACGCCCTGGTGGTTGCGGCCCTCGCTCATGCGGTCCAGCTTTTCCTTATCCAGCTCGACAATGACGGCGCCGCTTTCCTTGGCCAGATAGAGGATTTCATGAATGGAGCCCTTGCGCTCCCCCCGCTGGATATAGACCTTGTCCGGCTCCTTGCCGGCCTTGAGATATTCCATCACCGGCCGTCTGCCACAAATATAGTCGCTCATGCTTTTCGCTCCCATACCACCCCAGTGGAGGTGTCCTTCAGGACAATTCCCTGCGCCAAAAGCTGATCGCGGATGGCGTCCGCCCGGGCATAGTCCTTTTGCTTCCGGGCTTCATTGCGCTCCTGAATCAGCTGGTCAATGGCCTCATCCAGCTGGCCCTCCTGTGGCCGATCGGCGATGCCCATGACCTCTAAGAGTCGCTGGTAAACCGTCAAAACGGAGGCGATCGTCTCCCGGGCATTGGCCTCGGACAGCCTTCCGTTGGCCAGCTTGGAAATCTCATAGAGGGCCGTCAGAGCATCGGCGGTGTTGAGATCGTCCTCCATCGCCCGTTTAAAGGCCAGCTCTGCCTCCTTCACCTGGCTGAGCAGGGCTTCGTCCGCCTCCTGACGGGGCCGGTCCTCCGCATGGGCCAGGTAGCGCTCCATCTCATGCTTGGCATTGATCAGGCGCTTGTAACTGGCCAGGGCCTGATCCAGGACCTCCGGCGCATAGTTGATGGGGGCCCGATAGTGGGTCGAAAGGAGCCAGAGGCGGACAGCCATCAGGTCAATGGCTTGCTCCACCTCGTTGAGCCGGAGGGAATTGCCCAGCGACTTCGACATCTTTTCGGTCTCCCCGGCCTGGTTGGATACGGTGATCATGCCGTTGTGCATCCAGTAGTTGGCAAAGGTCGCCCCATGGAGGCGCTCCGACTGGGCCCGTTCATTTTCATGGTGGGGAAATTCCAAATCCGCGCCGCCTGCGTGAATGTCCAGGGTCTCCCCAAGCAGGGATCCGGACATGGTGGAGCATTCGATATGCCAGCCCGGGCGGCCCGGCCCCCAGGGGGAGTCCCAGGCCGGTTCATCCGGGTCCTTCTGCTTTTTCCAAAGGGCAAAATCGACCGGGTCGTCCTTGGCTTCGTTGACCGAAATGCGGGCGCCTGCTCGCAGGTCCTCTACCCTTTTCCCGGATAGCTGGCCGTAGTTGGGATAGGAGGAGACATCAAAATAAACGGCATCGGCCGCATCATAGGCCGCTCCCTGGTCCACCAGGCCCTGAATAAAGGCGATAATCTCCTCCATGTGATCGGTGCAGCGGGGATGGTCGGTCTCCTCCTCCAGGAGGTTGAGCCCTTTGGCATGGGCCTCGAAGGCCTGGATATATTTTTCGCTGATCTGGTGAAAGTCCACGCCCTCCGCTCGGGCCTTATTGATGATCTTATCGTCAATATCCGTAAAATTGACCACATATTGGACCTCGTAGCCCAGGTAGCGGAAATAGCGGTGGAGCGTGTCAAAGACCACCATCGGCCGCGCATTGCCGATGTGAATATAGTCGTAGACCGTAGGGCCGCAGACATACATGCGGACCTTGCCCGGCTGCAGGGGCTTAAAAAGCTCCTTGCGCCGGGTGAGGGTGTTGTAAATTTGCATATTTTTTCCTTTTCTTCTTTCCCAGGTGAGGAAACGCCCCCATGGGGGCGGTCCTGCTTATCTGAGCATTTCTTCTACCCGCTTTAGGCGGGCCAAGACCTCTTCACGGCCTAAAATCAAAAGGGTGTTGGTAAAATCAGGGCCGGAGGTCGTTCCGACCACTGCGGAGCGGACCGGGAACCAGAGCTCCTTGCCCTTGATGCCGGTCTCCTGCTGGAGCGTCTTGACCACGCCCTCGCAGAAGGCCCGGTCAAAGGACGCGCTCTTTTCTACCCGCTCCTTGAAAAGGGGCAGGAGGGTTCTGCCCGCCTCACTTTGAATGGCCTCCCGGGCCGCAGGTTCATAGGTCAGCTCCGATGCCGGAACAAAGAGGTGGCGGGTCAGGTCCGGGACCTGGTCAAAATATTCAATCCGGTTGCCATAGGTGAGGGCGGTCAGACGAATTTTCTCTGGATCGGTCTGGTCATCGATCAGACCGCCCTTTTTCAACGCCTTTTTTACATAGCCGATCAGCCTTTCCTCCGGCAATTTTTTGATATATTCCTGGTTAAACCAGTTGAGCTTTTTGGTATCGAAGATGGCGCCCGTCGCCGAGATGCGGTCAAAATCAAAGGCCTCAACCAGCTCCTTCATGGAGAGCAGCTCCTGGTTGGATTTGGGCGACCAGCCCAAAAGGGCAATGTAATTGACCAAGGCCTCGCTCAGATACCCTTTTTCCCGGAACTGCTCGACTGCGACATCCCCCTGGCGCTTGGACAGCTTTTTGTGATCCTGTCCGAGGACCGTGGGCAGGTGAACATATTCGGGTGCCTGCCAGCCCAGGGCCTGGTAGAGAAAGACGTGCTTGGGCGTGGAGGAAACCCATTCTTCGCCCCGGACGACATGGGTGACGCCCATCAAATGATCGTCCACCACTACGGCAAAGTGGTAGGTGGGAAAGCCGTCAGACTTGATCAAGACCTGATCATCCATCTCGTCTGTATTGATCGTAATGGTGCCCTTAATCGCATCGTGGAAGCGGATATCCTGGTGGGCGGGGAGCTTCAGGCGAATCACATGGGCTTCGCCGGCCGCCGCCCTTGCCCGGGCCTCCTCCAGGGGAATCGAACGGCAGTGGCCATCATATCGTGGAGTCAGCCCCTGGTCCTTTTGGCCGGCGCGGAGGGCATCCAGCCGGTCCTTGGAGCAGAAGCAGTAGTAGGCCTGATCCTCCTCCAAAAGGCGCTCCACATAGGGTCTATAAAGACCGGCCGCAACCCTTTCGGACTGGATATAGGGGCCACAGGGCCCCACTTCTGTAATCGTCCCTTCCGGGCTGCGTTTGGGCCCTTCGTCGTAGTCCAGGCCGGCCCAGGAGAGGACCTCAATGAGGTTCTCCAGGGCGCCCTCTACGAAGCGGCTCCGGTCCGTATCCTCAATGCGCAAGGTGAAGGTGCCGCCGTGATGGCGGGCATACAGATAATTAAAAAGCGCCGTGCGCAGGCCGCCGATGTGCAGGTAGCCCGTCGGACTGGGCGCAAAACGGACAAGTGGTTTGGTCATACTTCCTCCTTCTTCCACCGGCAGGCAAAGGCCTGCCCCGAATGATCTTCCTGATAATAGCCATTTTACCACAGTTTCCCGCCTCCCCTCCATAAAGGACACAAAATCCTCTTCTATACTACTGCTGGTCCAAGGGCTTCCCGCCCTTTTTCTTTATCAGGGTGCCAATCCCTTTGATTGTAAAAAGTTTTTTTGATACTAGAAAGGATTTTCTATGCTATTTGGCCTTTTTCTGCTCATTGTAGGCTGTCTCCTGCTCGCCAGCCAGCTCCTCCCCTGGCCGATTGGCCGTCTGATTCTTCAATTTTGGCCGCTGGCGCTCGTCGTCCTGGGTCTGGTCCGCCTGATCCGAAAGCAAGGCAGCCGCAGCTTTTCCTATGTCCTTATTTGCGCTGGCCTCTTTTTTCAGCTGCGCAAGCTGGGGATCATCCAAGGCTCCCTCCTGGTGATCTTCTTCGCCCTGGCCCTGGTGGTGCTCGGCCTCAAGCTTTTAATGGATGAGCGCTCCGAGCGGGTGCACTTTTTCCAGCACCGTGCCGGCGAAGACGCGCAAGCGCAAAAGGAAGCTCGCTCCGATCAGGAGCGGGTCTATGATCCCACCCGCAGCGGAGGAGGCTTTTTCGAGGACAAGGACTTTTTGCACGAACGCTTTGTTTTTGTCAATGATGAGCGCATTTACCGGTCCAACACCTTCTCCGGTGGCCAGGTCGAAGCCCTCTTCTCCCAGGTTCAGCTGGACCTGCGCAATGTCCTCCCCCTCGAATCAGAGATCCGTATGGATTTGCAGATCAATTTTGCGGAGGTGACGCTCCTTCTGCCGCCGGACTGGCACGTCATCGTAAATAACAAGCATTTTTATTCCTCCAATGAGCTTCATCACGAAACAACTCCCTCCACCACCCTCAAGATCCAGGCAAAGACCTTCCTAGGCAATCTCAAAATCCAGTAGATCTCCGGATCCGCCCATAAAAAAGGCCCTCGAGCATGGCTCGAGGGCCTTTTTCTGTCACAAAGAAGATCTCTTTGCCCCAGCTTATTTGTTACGCAGCTCCGCCCGGATCCGCCCCGGCAGGAGCTTCAGCACCTCGACCCCCTCCGGCGGCACTACCTCCACCGGCACATCGGGGTAGCTGCCCGCCTGGAGATTGTCGTAGGCATCAAAGTGGACCCGCACATTACAATTCTCCGGTCCAATCTTTTTTAGCTGGCTGGGATAGCCGGAAAGGGTAATGGTGAGACTACGATCCAGGAGGTCGGCCTGAAAACGGTCGTCCAGGCCCAGGAGGTGGGCCTTGTCCAGAGAGAAGGAAAAATGCTTCTCTTCTCGCGCTTCTACACTAAATTCTGCCGTAAAGGCCTGACCAGCATCGACGAGGCGGATCCCCTCCGGCAGGGCAAGCTCCAGGGGGTACAGGCCGGAGGCCGTAATCTTCGCCCGGTCCACAGGCTTGGTCATGACTTTTTCCAGTCCGTCCACCCGGCTTTGATCGCCCTTGATCAGCACCTCGGCGGGATTGAGCTTGGTCTCCGTAATAAGGCGATTTTCAGAAGGCTCCCCTTCCAAGACCAGCTCCAGAGGCAGGGTTCTCTTCTTGCTGATATCCAAATCCACGTTGACCTCGGAGAGGGAGAGATCCAACCCCCGCACCTCTTCCCCCTTTTCATTGACCGGACGAATCTTCACATTGGCCGACGTGTCCTGGCCTAAGGCGGAAATGTCAATGACGGCTTGAAGGGACTTGACCTGATCAATGTGCGAGCGGGCGCCGGTGCAGGGGACGCGAACCGGGCTGGCTGCAATGCGCTCCAGGATGTAGGAGTCCGGCAGGTCTCCCGTCGTTTCCACCGTTACGGGCAAGCTCTGATGGATGATCTTCTCCAGCTTGACCTGGACGCTCATCTGGCTATTTTCACGATTGAGGACGACATTGGCGGGCAGCTGGTAGCGGACCGGCAGGATGTGCGCCCCTTCGGAAAGGTCCTTCACGTCAATCACGGCCTGAATATCTGATTTTCGAATGGCCCCCAGGCTGGTTCTCTTGCCGGACAGGGAGACGGTCAGCTTCTGATCGGAAAGATCCATGAGCTCCAGGTCGCGGTTGCGCAGCTGATCCTTGTTGAGGACGGAGAGCTCTATCCCGGAAAGATCGAGCTTTTGGGTAGGATTAACCGCTGCGACGACGTATGACCAGAGTAAGAAGGCAAAAAGAAGGGAGACGAGCTTCCAGCCCCAGTTATTCTTCCACTTTTCGAGATTGATGATCTGCTTCATCTGCGCCCTCCTCCTGCAAAGCCCGGTCCATAAAACCATCGATCAGCGTATCTTTGGTAAAAAAGTCGTCGAGGGTGGACCGCAGGGTTTCCGGGTCCAACCGCCGGGCAATGACCCCATCCTGACAGGTGGAAATCAAGCCGGTCTCCTCGGAGACGACCACGACCAGGGCGTCCGATTTTTCTGAAATGCCCAGGGCGGCCCGGTGACGGGTGCCGAGCTCCTTGGAAAGGGCGTTGTTTTGGGTAAGGGGCAAAAAGACCCCTGCCGCTCGGACCCGGTCCTGGCGCACCACCACCGCGCCGTCATGGAGGGGCGTGTTAGGAATAAAAATATTGATGAGCAGCTCCGCAGAAATTTGCCCGTCGATCCGGGTCCCCGATTCGAGCAGATCGTTTAAGCCGACGGTCCCCTCGATCACGATCAGGGCCCCAATTTTCTGGCGAGCCAGGGACGAACAGGCGCGCACGATCTCATCGACCTGGTTGCCCTGGGTTTTTCCATCCGAATTGATAAAAAGGGAAAGCCAGCGCTGGGACCGGCCCAAGCGTTCAAAGGCGCGCCGAAGCTCCGGCTGAAAGACCACGATGATCAAAATCAAACCAACGGTAAAAATATTCGATAATAACCAATTCAGCGTATAAAGGTTGAACCAGTCAGAGACCTGTGCCAAAACCAGGAGGGCAATGAAGCCCTTGATGAGCTGGATGGCCCGTGTCTCCTTCACAAACATGATAATGTAATAGGTAATCACCGCAATGACCAGAATGTCAACCGCATCGGTCCACTGGAAGGTCACCAGCAGCTGCTTTAAATGATTGAATGCATTCATCCTCCGCCCCCTCTCTTCCTGACCCTTTTATTCTAACACAGGCAGGCCCCTCTGGAGCGGGCAATACACCCTCCAAAAACGCTAAAAAACACCAAAAAATTCCTAATATTGCTGAATTTCTTCCTGCAAAAAATGAACCAGACCGCTCAGTGCTGCTGCTTCCTCCTGCCCATCGCAGCGAATGATCAAATGATCGCCCCGCCCCGCCGTCATGGCTAAGACGGACATGAGGGACTTGCCATTGTAAATGACCTGATCCTTTTCCAAATAAATATCCGCCCGATAAGACCGTGCTCGACTGACAAAGTTGGAGGCGGCTCTTGCCTGCAGGCCATACGTATTGTTGACCTGAACTTCCTGCTCTACCATCCTCTCCTCCTCTTCCTTCTCTGGACTAAGATGAAAACCTAATGCTATTAGAAAAAAGGATCTCCCGCTTGATGATTGGTCGCTTTGCCCAAACGATAAAAATCGAAAGGAAATCCTTTTCTTATAAATTATCTACTAAAGCGCTGGATTTGTCAAATCCAAATCATCCCTTGTTGATCGCGATTCTGAAGGGCCTGTCATAGCGCATTGACCTACAATTTGATATGATGGGAGACAGAAAATAAGGAGACCTGTCATGAAAAAACATCAAAAAAGACGCCCCGCTCCTGGCCGAAGGACCGCCCCGCCTGCCTTCTCTTCTTCCTACGAGGAGGTGGAAGCGGCCGTAGCCGCCAGCCGGGAAAAAAGTCGTTGGCGCCTGGCTCATAAAGAAACAAGAAAGAAGAAAAAAAAGCAAAGCAGAAGGAGAAGGGTTTTGCGTCTCATTCCGGCCCTGGCCGCTCTTTTTCTGGCATTTTACTGGATCCCCCGTCTCTTTTTCACGGATCGTCCCAAGCTGGTGCCCAAGGAACGCGCCCAAATCAATAAGGCCATCACAGATCATCTGGCCCTGGCCAATACCACCGGCCGCTTCCTGACCCGGGCCGAGCGAAGGGCGGATCTCAAGCAGCTCATTGACGCGCTGGAAAGCGTCCCGGAGGCTAATTGTCCTGGGCGGGCGAATGGTCAGCTCAAGGCCCAGGTGGAACAATCCCGAAAAATGGTGGATCAAACGGATCAGGACCCCGCTTTTATGAAGCTCCTCTCCGACCTCTGCAAGGCCACGGGCGGCGCTTGTGAGCTAGTGTCTCTTGCTGATTATAAAAAAGCCGAGGCCAATATCGGCCACGGCTATTACGAAAAAACGAGCCCCTATGCCCAGGCCATCGAGGCGCCCCGGGTCCGGGATCGCTACAGTCGGCTGATCCCTTTGGAAAAGGACCTGACCGGCAAGCAGCCGCTTCTCTATCAGAAGGGCGGCTATTTCATCCTCAGCCAGCTCTCCTTTGAAGAGGGGGACGTGGATTCGGCCCGGAAAAGCTTGCCCGGTTTCCTTCGCCAGGCCCGTCAGTCGGGACGGCTGGTCATTGACCTGCGCGGCGTACAGGGGGCCTCTCATTCCTACTGGCTGGAAGCCTTAGCCCCGAGCCTGACCACCGGCACCGAGACCGTCCAAACCACCCTCTACTTTCGCCAGGGCTATGATCCCTTCATCGACTATATGGCCCTCAGAGAACGGCTGGCCCATCTCAATCTCCAGGATGAGCGGGAAAGTCTCTCCTACCAGGTGCCTGAGTCCATCCGCCGCAAGGTCTCCGATTTGGACTACCAAAAGAGCCTCACCTGCTCCTTCAAGGGCGTGGGCCAGGCGTTTTCGAAGGATCGTCTTTTCCTGCTTCTGGATCGCCATACGGCCTATGCGGCCGAGTCTTTTGCCGATTTTTGTCAAAATCGAGGCCTGGCCACCATCATCGGGGAAGCGAGCCAGGGCAAGGCTTGGGACATCCCGCCCTTCTATTTGACCCTGGCCCATTCTGGCTTCTTGATCCGGATGGATATGACGGTCCAACAGAGCCTGGATGGGACCAACCTGACCGCCGATCATCCCGTTCGTCCCGACCTCGCCTTACGCGGATCAGACCTGCTGGAGGCCTTCCTGCGCCGCTGATCTTCTGAAGCATGGTGGGATCTATGATTGGATGGAAGACGGCGGATGCTGGGTCCCCGGTGATCCACCCGGACCGGCAGGGCGGACCAGGCAGGCGGCAGGCTCAGCTCTGCCAGGAAATCCTGGACCGCAAGCTCCTTGGGCAAATAGGCTAACAGGCAGGGCCCGGACCCAGAGATCGTCGAACCGATGGCCCCTGCCCTCCGTACGGCCTGACGGACCGTCTCTCCCTGGTCAATCAGGGGCAGGCGATAGGGCTCATGGAGGCGGTCCTTCAGGCCATAGGCCAGGAGGTCCGAATCGCCCGTCCGCAGGCCCTCCAGGAGAAAGGCCAGGTAGGTCAGATTTTGGCTCATCTGGGCCCGGTCCACCCGCTCCGGCAGAACCCCACGGGCCTTGCTGGTCTGCAGGCGAAAATCCGGAACCAGGACGACAAAATGCAGGTCCTCAGATAAGGGCAAGGCCGTATGGCGGATCCTTGCGCCATCGAAGCCTGAGGCCAGAAGCCCGCCCCAAAGGGCCGGGGCGAGATTGTCCGGATGGCCTTCGAGCTTGGTCGCCATGGCCAGGACCTCCTCCAACAGGTCGCGCAGCTGGCTCGATTTCTGTGCCGTAACAGCGGGAAAGAAGGGCTTCTGACCGTACACCTTCAGGCGGCCATCGGCCATAAAGGCCAGAAGCAGGCCCGCTAAAATGAAGGCTGCAGAGGAGCCCATGCCCCGGGTTGCCGGAATGTCCGAGGCAATATGCATCTGGACTGGGGGCAATGGGTGAGCGGTCAGCGCACGATAGGACCAATAGGCGTCCAGGGCCAAATTGCGATGACGGCTAAAGTGCTTCGCAGGAGGCCCTTTTATTTTTTTTGCTTCCGGACTCAGATCGAGCGAGGCGTGCAAGCGAAGATAGCGGTTCAGCGCCAGCCCCAGGCAGTCAAAGCCCGGGCCCAAGTTGGCGGAACTGGCCGGCACGGTTATTTGAAAGCGCTCCACGGCCCCCCCTTCCTCGTCCAAAATCTCTTTCCCTTTACGGGTGAATCCGGGTAAAAATCATCTTCCCGGCAGACGTCTGTAAGACGGACGTGACCCTGGTCATCACCGTCTCCCCGATGGCATCATAGCCATCCTCCACCACAATCATGGTCCCGTCCTCCAGATAAGCCAGCCCCTGCCCGATCTCTTTTCCAGGCTTTAGGATATGAACCTCCATCTCCTCCCCCGGAATCACAATGGGCTTGAGCGCGTTGGCCAGGTCGTTGACATTGAGGACTTTAATTTCCTGGACCGCTGCTACCTTATTGAGGTTGTAATCGTTGGTGACGATTTTTCCTTCATATTTTTGGGTCAGGAACAGGAGCTTCACATCGACCTCCTTGACCCGGTCAATGTTGGCATTGTCCACGATCACCCGGTGAGCGCCTTCCTGCTGGAGGCGGTGGAGGGCATCGAGTCCCCCCCGGCCCCGGGCCCGGCGCAGGGCGTCGGGCGAATCAGAAATATGCTGGAGCTCATCTAATACATAATGAGAAACAACAAAGGGGCCTTCCAGGAAGCCCGTTTGAATGACCTCAAAAATTCGCCCATCAATGATCACAGAGGTGTCCAGTATTTTCGGTACCGCCTTATGATCGGCCCAGCCGGCTCCATCAATCTCCTCCGCCTCTTCCTCTTCTGTTTCCGTGCCTTTTTTTCGGCTGCGGCGGCTGCGGCTGAAGACCTTTTTATTGCCGGTCCGAAGGGGCAGGGCCGCGAGCAGGTCCTCCTTGTGGGATAGGGCCACGCGCACACCCAATATGCCAAAAAAAGCATAGAGCAGAATGGCCAGAATGACGCCGATGGTGTTGCCCATAAAGTCAATCGAAAGCGACAAAACAGGTCCAGATACGATCATGGCAATTAAAAGCCCGATGAGCAGCCCCCCTGTCGCAACCAAAACGTCGCTGAGTGGCACCACCTCAAATCGTTTGATGAGGCGATCCATCGTCTTATGAGTCATCGTGAGCAGGTAACCGGAAATAATAAAGAATAAAATAAAAAATAAAAAAATAATAGCAAATTTAGCCAACAAGGGCCAGGGTGCCTGCAGGGGGCGAAAAAGGGCCAAACGGTCTAAAATGGCAACCAGTCCCAGTCCCAGAACGGCGCCCAGCAAGCCCAATAAAAAACGGTATACTTTTTTCATCCCTTTCCTCCTTTCTTGTTCTCCTGGAAAGTCCAAGTGCACTTCGCCTGCGCGAAGTGCACTCTCCTTTTCCTTTGCCTCTATTTAATCCTCCAGGTCCTCATCCAGCGTAATGGCTTCATCAATCATAGACTGGGCCTCTTCCGCCGTCATCGAACCGATGATCACCAGCTCAGAGATGAGCATCTTTTTGGTTTTGTTGAGCATTTTTTTCTCCGAGGTCGAAAGCCCCCGCTCCATATCCCGCACCTGAAGATTGCGGATAATGGCGGCCATTTCATAGGGGTCGCCCGTCTTGAGGCTCTCCATATTTTCCCGGTAACGTTGGGACCAATTATCCGGCATCTCCGTAGTTTCTGCATGGAGAATCTCCATCACCCTTTCCCCTTCTTCCACGGACATGACGGGGCGAATGCCGATGCTGTTGATATTGTCAACCGGGATTGAAATTTTGATGCTGGCAATGGGCATTTTCAGAATATAGAATTGGTATTCCTCTCCCAAAAGCTCTTTGGTGACCAAATCTACGATCCTGCCCGCGCCTTGCATGGGATATACCACGCGATCTCCAACCTTAAACATGCGACTCACCTCCGTTTTCATTATACTCGAAAACGGCGTCCAGCGCAAAATTGATTATTATATAGTATGGAATGGGCTCCTGTCAATGGGCTTTGAGGGCCAAATCGAGCACCGTCCGCAGGTCCTTGCAGGGGAGGACTTGAAAGTCCTGCTCGGTTCTTTTCTCCGTTAAGGCCGGTACGTAGACCCGACGGAAGCCCAGCCTTTTCAGCTCGCTCAGCCTTTGGCTGAGATTGTCCACCCGCTTGAGCTCCCCGGTCAAACCGACCTCGGCCAAAAAAGCCTCAGACGGGGACAGGGGACGGTTTTGGGCCGAGGAGGCGATGGCCATCAAAATGGGCAGGTCCAATACCCGCTCCTTGATGGCCAGCCCCCCCGTGGCCTTCAGGACGACCGCCTGGTTGGTCAGGTGGAAGCCGGCCTTTTGCTCCAAAATCGCGATCAGGGTATTGAGCCGGTCTCGCTTGATCGAATCGCCAATCCGGGCGGGATAAGGCTCGGAGGAGGTGGAAACCAGGGCTTCTATTTCAATGGGAATCAGGCGGGAGCCTTCCCTCTGAAGGGAGATGGCGGCGCCTGCGACAGGCGCCTCTCTTTTGGTCAAAAACAGGGCGTAGGGATCGCGCACCTCGCTCAGTCCCCGCTCGTCCATCTGAAAGAGGCCGAGCTCCCCGGTATAGCCGAAGCGGTTTTTGGAGGAGCGCAGGAGGCGAAGGCGGTCATCCACCCCGTCCTCCAGGTAAAGAACGGTATCCACCAAATGCTCCAGGGTACGAAGGCCGGCCATTTCATCGGCCTTGGTCATGTGGCCCACCAAAAAGGTCGCCAGGGGGGCCGGCCCACTCTTACATAGGCCTACGGCCGCATCCGTGACGGCCAGGGTCTGGGTGGGCGTCCCCTGACGCTGGGGGCAGGCCTCCTTGATGAAGGTCTGAACGGAATCGATGACCAGGAGGTTGGGGTGAAGGCGACTGACCTCCCCTTCCACCTGGTCCATCGAATTGCCCGCCATCAGATAGACTTGCTCGGGCAGGTGGTCGAAAAGCCGGTCCGCCCGGGCCCGGATCTGGCTGAGGGATTCTTCTCCTGACGCGTAGAGGGCGCGTGCGCCCCGCTTGCTCAGCTCGGCGCAGAGCTGGAGGAGGAGGGTCGACTTCCCGGCGCCAGGTCGAGCTGTGAGCATGGTGAGCGAATCGGGAACCAGGCCCCCGCCCAGGACCCGGTTCAGCTCTTCCATGCCGGTGTCAAGGCGGCTTTGGTCCTCTAACTGGATTTGACTGAGGATGCGGGCCGGCCTCCCCGCCGGGCGTGGCCCTTCGGACGGGCGATGGGCGGTGGGCTCGACCAGCATCTCTTCCATGGTGCCCCATTGGCCGCAGGCGGGACA
The DNA here is from genome assembly GCA_902489145.1 of uncultured Tissierellia bacterium. Classification (GTDB taxonomy): domain Bacteria; phylum Bacillota; class Clostridia; order Tissierellales; family Peptoniphilaceae; genus Kallipyga. Next base: position 19,606 of record CABTYV010000017.1, read on the forward strand.
CTTGCCCGTCCAGCCGTTTTCCACCTGGCCACAGGCGCTGCAAACATAGCGACGCTTTTTAGCCATGGAGGCACACTTCCTGGGCATCGACACCGGGGTTCCCCGCTTCGCCCTCCATTTCCTTCGAACGTTTTTGCTTTTTCCCGGGCTTTAAAACAATGGCTCCCTGGTGCAGGGCAAGGGTATAAGCGCCCCCTGCCTCCAGTCGGTTGGCCAGCATTTCTTCGGCCAGCAGGTCCTCCACCTGGGTCCGGATGGCCCGCTCCAGCGGACGTGCGCCAAAACTGGGCTGGTAGGATTCCTTGGCCAATTTTTGGGCCAGGGCGTCCGTATAGTCCACCTGATAGCCCAGCGCCCCGATCCGTTCACACAAATCGTCCAAGAGCAGGCGGGTGATCTGGAGAACCGATTTTTCACTCAGACGGTGGAAGATCACAATATCGTCCAGCCGGTTCAAGAACTCCGGCCTAAAATTCTGCTTGAGCTCCTCCTGGATGATGGTTTTCATCTTTTCCTGGTCGCTTCGAACGACCTCCTCCTCCGGAACGAAGCCCAGGGGGTTGGTCTGGGCCAGTCTGCTGGCGCCAATGTTGGAGGTCAGGATGATCACCGTATTGCAAAAATCGACCGTTCGCCCCTGGCTGTCGGTCAGCCGCCCGTCATCCAAAATTTGCAGCATCACATTAAAGATATCGGGGTGGGCCTTCTCGACCTCATCAAAGAGGACCACTGAATAAGGGTGGGTGCGCACCTGCTCGGTCAATTGCCCCCCTTCTTCATAGCCCACATAGCCGGGTGCGGAGCCCAGCAGGCGGGAGAGGGAATATTTTTCCATATATTCGGACATATCGATCCGAATCATGGCTTCCTCCGACCCGAAGAGGGCCTGGGCAATCTGCTTGGCCAGATAGGTCTTCCCCACGCCGGTCGGTCCGACAAATAGGAAGGAACCAATCGGGCGGTCCTGGGATTTTAAGCCCACCCGGGCCCTTTTCAGCGCGGAGGCGACGGTATCGACGGCATAATCCTGACCGATGACTTCTTTTTTCAAGGTATCGGCCAAATGAAGATAGCGGGCGGTTTCGGACTGAGTCATTTTCTGAACGGGTACGTGTGCCCACTGGGCCACAATGGCCGCAATTTGATCCTCTTCGATCTTGGGCCAGGGTGCTTCCTCCTCTTTGTCCCCCTCTGGGCGCTGGTCCTGCTCATCCAGCGCTGCAATCTCATCCCGGAGGGCCGCTGCGCGCTCAAAGTCCTGGGTCAGGGCTGCCTGATTCTTTTCCTCCTCCAGCTGCGCTCTTTTCCTCCGCCGGTCCCGCACCTCTTTGGGAATGACGAAGGCATCGACATGGACTCGGGCCATGGCCTCATCCACCACATCGATCGCCTTGTCCGGCAAAAAACGGTCAGGCAAATAGCGCGCCGTCAAATCGACTGCTGCTGCCAGGGCTTCATCGGACAAGCGGACGTGATGGAAGTGCTCATATTTTTCCCGAATCCCTTTTAAAATGGCCAGAGCCTGGTCCCTTGTGGGTTCCTCCACCATAACCGGCTGAAATCTCCGCTCCAGGGCCGCATCCTTTTCAATGCGCTTGCGGTATTCCTCCACGGTCGTCGCCCCGATCATCCGCAGCTTCCCCTTTTGCAGGGCGGGCTTGAGAATGTTGGATGCATCCAGCGCGCCTTCGGTCGAACCCGCCCCAATGATGGTGTGAAGCTCGTCAATAAAGAGGATGACCTCCGGTCGGTTGAGGACCTCCTCGATCGTCTCGGATAATCGTTGTTCAAAATCTCCGCGATATTTGGTGCCCGCCACCATGGTCGCCATATCAATGGCATAAATCACCTTCTCCGCCATCACATCCGGCACATCGCCCGCTACAATCCGCTGGGCCAGGCCTTCCGCAATGGCGGTCTTGCCCACGCCCGGCTCTCCGATCAGGACCGGGTTATTTTTGGTCCTCCGAGAGAGGATTTGGATGACTCGATTGATCTCCCGCGCCCGGCCCACCACCGGGTCAATCTCCCCCTGCTCGGCCAGGAGGTTCAGATTCTTGCCAAATTTCGAGAGATTGGATTCCTCCTTTTTCTCCTGGCCCGCCCGCAGGAGTTCAATCAGCGTCTGATACACCACCCGCTTATCCACATCGGCCACGGTGAGCATGAGGGCGGCCAAGCTTTCGCGGTCATTGAGCAGGGCAAAGAGCACATAGTCGGCATAGACCTCGCTCTCCCCGTTCTGCCGGGCAATGCCGCTGGCCTGACCCAGAAGCTGACGTAAGGCCGCAGTGGGCGTCGATGCCGGCTGATTGGCCAGGCCGCTTTCTGCATTGGCCTCCACAATCTTGCGCAGGGTCCGATAATTGGCCCCCGCCCGGATCAAGGCCTCGGTCTCCGGCCCGCCCGTCTTGAGCATGGCCAACAGGACATGCTCGGTATCAATCGCCTCCCTGCGAAAGGAGAACGACTCCGCGGCCGCCTGCTGCATGAGTAGCTGCAGGGGGGTTCTTTTAAGCGCCATGCACATCCTCTCTTTCCCGGTTCAGCCGGACCAATTCGTCGCTAATCCGGGCAATCTCATCCCGGTAGAGGGCACAGTGTTCATAGTCCTCCTGATCCAGCGCCTCCTCCAGTTTGTTCATAAAATCAGCCCGCTTGCGCCGAAGCGCCTTGCGCTGCATCCGATAGGCGCGGTCCGACCCCGATTCAATCGTCTTATGCTCCTGCTTACTTAAGAGCTCCTTGAGCTGGTCGGTCAAGCTGCTTTCCATCTCTTCATTCGCGGCTCCATCCGGCAAAAGCTTCATAAAGTCCTCCATTTTTTCTCGATAACAAGACTCGCAAAGATGGAGTATGCGCACCTGGCCATTAAAATTGATGGCAATCTCGATATTGGCGTCGTTCGAACAATACTCACATTTCATGGGAGTCTCCTTTCATTTCACAAATACCAGCAGCATATTTCGTAACACATCCGCCCGCACGCGCTTCCGCTCTGCATTGGACAAGCGCCTCAGGGCCGTATCATCCAGTGCCAGCTTCATCAGGCCTGCCTCCCGCTCCTCCAACAAGCCCTGATCGTACAAAGCCTTCAAAATATGTTTACACTTGTCCGTCGTCAGCTCATCAAACGCCCCATCCTCCAAGAGCGTCCGAACCAGATCCACCGGCTCCGTCCGCAGGCGGACAATACGAATATACCCATCGCCCCCCCGCCTCGATTCAATATAATAGCCATTATAGGGGGTAAATCTTGTCGTTAATACGTAGTTAATCTGCGAGGGTGCACAATCAAATTTCTCAGCCAGATCATTTCGTCCAATTTCCAGGTGGCCATCGTCGCATTCCTGCATCATCGCCAGAAGAAAAGCTTCGATCCGATTGGTCAGTCCACTCATCCCTTCCTCCTCTACACTATCCTAACGAAAATCATACGCCCCGTCTCTCTCCTTCTCTCCCAACCCATGCCAATTTTCAGCGAAACGAGATCCGTATGCGGTTCTTCCAAAATAACTCCTCTGGCAAAAGTTTGACCAACTTTGACCTTCAAAGTCGAAAGAAAAGGTTCCGTATGGAACCACCTTTATTATACCCAAAAACAAAAGCTCAAACAAGCACGCGGCTCACTCGCCGGCGGACCGGGCGATGATCGACGGGCAATGCGGTGGCGGCCTGAGGTGGCGGCCTGAGGTGGAGGGCTGAGGCGTCGGCCTGAGGTGGCGCCTGAGGTGTCGGCCTGAGGTGGCGGCCTGAGGTGTCGGCCTGAGGTGGCGGCCTGAGGTGGAGGGCTTGGAAGGTGGTGGAAACGCCCCTGCGGGGCTTGGAAGGTGGTGGACGCGCCCCGGCGGGGCTTGGAAGGTGGTGGACGCGCCCCGGCGGGGGCGCTTGCCTGTATCTCGATGGAGGGGGGGCCCGAAGGGGCCCCACACCTTTCCCTATCCGGAGGCGAAAGGGGGGGGGGCCCCCCCCCC
>CABTYV010000018.1 GCA_902489145.1 uncultured Tissierellia bacterium
ACCCCCCTGTTTTCCTCTACAGCAAAACCGGGATTTTCGCCAAAAAAGGGGAGGAAAATCGACACCCCCTCATTTTCCTCTACATTTTCGCCCATTTTTCCAATAAAAGTGTAGAGGAAAACGGCTACCCCCTCATTTTCCTCTACATCAGAAACGGATTTTTCGCCAAAAAAGGGGAGGAAAATCGCTACCCCCCGATTTTCCTCTACACTTCACCTCACCGAGACCAAGTTAACACCAAACGAACATCGCACCGACACCAATCCGAGACCAAATAGTACAAAAAAGCACAAAAAGGAAGGGCGGCCCGGGCCGCCCCACCATATGAAATAGAGAGAGAGTAAATCGGTGTGCCGCATGCGTCATGCGGCGCACCATGCTTCGTCCGCCACGCCACGCCGCGCCTGAGGCCACACCACGTCACAGCACGCCGCGCCTGCGGCCACACCGCACCACATCACGCCGGCGACCGCACCAACGCCCGCAGCCAAGCCATCAATCCACGCCCCGCGCGGCCGCCAAAAAATCAGCCTATTTCTGGTCTTTCTTCCTGAAGGCCAGGAAGAGGAGAAGAATCAGGGCGACGGCGAGGGCGCCCACCCAGAGCTGGAGGGGGGTGTCATCGCCGGTGCCGGGCGTGGTGCCGGGGGTGGAGGATTCGGAGGATTGGGGCTGGCTCTCCGAGGATTCATAGGATTCGGAGGATTCCGAAAACTCGGATGAGGTCGAAGACTCCGATGATTCCGAGGATTCCGAAGATTCGGAAGATTCATCGGGTGGCTCAGTGGGCGAGTTCTTGGGTTTGGCATCAATCACATAGAACCAGGTGAGGCCGCCCTGGTCGTTTTTGAGGTATTCCGGAGCAAAGACGAGGAAGGGCGTGAGGTCCTCAAAGCGGGCAGCAGTGCCGGTTTTGTCGACCTGGGTGATGAGATAGAGGCCGTGGAAGAGATTGGTAAAGTGAATAAGTCCGTCACTGTTGGAGGTTTGGGTGGCGACAGCCGGGGTCGCTTTGTGGTTGGGATCCTTCGGATTGACCTTGGGATTGGTCTCCTTTTTGAGCGATTCGAGGACATCGGGATGGCTCTGGAGATAGGTAGAAAGCTGGCTTGCGGCCTCGCGAAATTCGCTCGAGGTCATGTGGGTGAAGTCGAAAGCGAAGGATTCGAGGCCGGGGCGCAGCTGGTAGCGGAGGCCGCCGCCATCCTGGATGAGGTCCGCGACCCGGACCAGGCGAATGGTGGCCCCGGACAGGGGCAGGTGTTGATCCTGCTGCTTGGCGTAGGTGAGGGTCAGCTTGATCTCGGCCCAGACGTCAGGCCGGTAGCTATTCGAGGGGATCAGGGGGGTGCCCTCCGCCAGACTCTGGGAGCGGACGGGACCGACCAGGGTAATGAGCAGGGCGAAGGCCAGAAGCAGGGCCCCCCAACGATGGGATTTTCGGAATGGCTTGGTAGGACGGCGCATGATTTACTCCTTTTCTTGATGGTGTGTCTCTATGTGGGCCCCTGTCTGCAGGGCCGCTTTTTTCTTCCGTCGGTTGCGGAGGAGGAAGAGCAGGATAAAAAGGACGAGGAGGGCAATGCCACCCAGGGTAATCTGCCAATTGGCCAGGGCTTCCTGCAGGACTTCCACATCTTTTTCTTCCACCGGCTTTGCTTTTTCTGGGATATAGGACGTCCGCTCGCCGGTGACGAGGAGACGATGACTGTTGACCCCGTAGGGGGTGCAGGTGAGCAGGGTGCACAGGTCGCGGCCGGGCTGGATGGCCAGTTGGTCCGACTCCTGGGGCAGGACGGTCTCAATCTCCGCCACTCGGTAGGCAAAGCCCTGACCCATGATGTAGATATAAAAGAGATCACCTGGCGCCAGCTGGTCGAGGTCGGTGAAGAGCAGGGCCGAGGGCAATCCGCGGTGGGCGGAGAGGACGGAGTGGGTGGAGGGCCCCCCGATGGGGAGGGACGTTCCTTCCAAATGGCCCGCCCCACGCTGGAGCGCATCCTCCCCCACGCCATGAAAAATGGGCAATTTTACGTGAATCTTCGGAATCTCAATGGTGCCCATGATATTGTCCCCGGTGGGATTGAGCAGCTTGTCATAGGGGGCTGTCAGGACGTATTCCTTTTCGTCCTTAAAGGCATCCACGATGGTGTTGGTGGTGTGGGCCTTGTTGTAGGCCTTGGCCTGGGCCCAAATCGCCTGGTTTTGATCGGGCGTGAGGTGCGTGATGGTCTGCTGATAGGTGCTGATCAGGCGGCTGTTGCGGTAGCGGTTCCAAAAATCGGACACCGTCGGGTAGAGCAAAAGGCCCACTCCGCCCAGGATCATGACCACCGTCAGGAGGATCAGCAGGCGGCGAACCCAACCTCTGATCATGGACGGTCCTCCGGATTTTCTGCCTGCTTTTTCTTATGGCGCTGCCAGAGGAAAAAGGGCAGGAGCGCCGCACTCGCCCCAACCACGGCTGCGAGCACATGGATGCTCAAGCGCTGGGTATCCACGCGCGTTTCCTTGCTCGCCTCCTGGAGGGCTTGGCTGGCCTCCTTCGGCGTGTAGGGCACCCGATGGCCCCGCACCAAAAGGCGCTGGGTATTGACCCCGTAGGGGGTGCAGGTAAAGAGTGTGCAGAGGTCCTTGTCCCGCTCAATGGCCAGCGAAGCCGTCTCCGTGGGCTCCACCTCCTGGAGCTGGTCCACCTCGTAGGCGAGGATTTGGTCCAGGACCCGGAGGAAGAAGCGGTCCCCTTTTTTTAAAAGGTTTAGGTCGGTGAAAAGCTTGGCCGAGGGCAAGCCCCGGTGGGCGGAGAGGACCGCATGGGTCCCCCTGCCCCCGATGGGGAGCGAGGAGCCCGCCAGATGACCGACATTTTGCTGGAGAACCTGGTCTGTGGTGTAGTGGTAAATGGGGATTTTGACCTGGATGACCGGAATTTCCACCTCCCCCATCATCCCATCCCCCGTCACATTGAGCAAGGAGTCATACACTTGATCGTTGTGGGCCAGCCGAAGGGCGAACACGTTGGGGACGCTCTCCCCTTCCAGCTTCTTATTGTAGATACGCGCTCTTTCCAGCTCTCTGGGAATGCTCGCATCAGGAATCGCTTTAACCGCTTCCTGGTAGGAGGATGATAAGCGCTCGGCCCGCCACTGGTTAAAGCGATTGCTGATGGTCGGATAGAGGAGGACCAAAAGGCCGATCAGGAGGAGGAAAAAAGATCCGATCCGTAGGACCCGCTTCCTTTTTCGCTCCTTACGCACGTGCGACTGGCGTTGTGCTTGTTGGTCGGAAAACTCCATACGCTTCTGACTCCTATCCGCAGCTTCCGCCGCACCGGTCGAGCCGGGCGGCCTATGTAGGACGAGGGACCAGCCTAGATGAACTGGACTGGTCTCCTCTTTTCATGCAAGGACGCACGCAGCGCCTTTTGATCGGCTTATTCCGCCTGGGCTTTCTTTTTCTTCAACACCGTGATCAGGACCAGGGCGCCCGCAATGAGAGCCACGCCGATGCCGGTGAAGAGATAGGTACCCATACCGCCGGTGGAGGGCAATTCAGGGATCTTGGTATTCTGAATCTGGAATCCCTTATCAATGATTTCTTCCTGCTCTTGAGCTTTGTTCGTAAAGGTAGCGGTGTCACCGGTGGTGCCTGTAATAGTACCATCTGCATTTTTGGTATACTTCGTCACCAACGTAGCTGTATCATTCTCACCGATAGAAATGGAGTACGATTTCAACGTACCATCTGCATTGTATTCCGCCTTGATATCAACCCGATATACAGTAGCATTCACGGAATATCCGGAATTGGCTGGTACGTTTGTTTCTTTGAGATAATACGTACCTTCATCCAAGCCCTTAAAGCTCATACGACCTTCTGCGTCCGTGGTGGCAACCAAGTTCTCACCATTAACTTGCGCTACTTGTGTAGCTTCCTTATTGGTAAAAAGTGTAAACTCAGCTCCCTGCAAAGGATCTGTCCACTGTTCGTCTTTGACCATCTTTTCACCATGCTTGGTGATATCCCAGGTTTTCTTTCCGCCGTTCCCTTCCAAGTTACCATCGATATCGAAAGTGTAATGATAGGTCTTATTTGAGTCAGATGTAGATGTCTTATCTGTCGTCGGGTCGGTCGTATACGTAATAGTAGCCTCGTTGGTTGCGGCATTAAAGTTTCCAATATTGGTGTCGCTAATCTTTGCGGTGTAGAACACTAAAACACTGCGGTCATCAGAATCCTTATCTCCCAATCCCTTCAGATAATCACTGGAGAAGGAAAGATCAAAAGCTGCACCATTTTCTCCAGGTACATTAACAGTGTATTTTGTTGTATCAAGAGGCGTACCATCCGTGGGAATACCATCAGTTTGCGTTGTCGGCCAGTTATTTTTTCCAACATAAACCTTAATACTTGTTTGATCAAGAGTTAAGCCGGTCAACTTATCGGAAATCTTGAAAACCAGATCCTTATCCGTTTTCGGATACGTCGGAATCGTGCTGGTAATCTCAAAGCCGATTGGAGCTCCAAAAGCCGCACCATTGCCTTTAGAGCTATATTTTCCCGGAACTTCCAGGGCATCGTTATCGCCTTTACTGAATTCTTCGACTTCCGGAGTTAGATCGCTGGTCTTCTTGACCACGGAAGGAGCTTCCTTCTTGGCATAAAGGGTAGCATTATCCAAGATGAAGTTCTTATTATTCCCCTCAAGTTCAAGAATTGCATTGGTGATCTTCGAGTTGTCTACCGCATCTGTGTAATAAACACCGGCGAGCATTGGATTGTAAATCGGATTCGTTGCACCCTTGACCTTTACAATGTAGTAGCCCGGTGCAGCGGCGGCTGTCCATTCCTCATTGGCATAATCTAATGTTATAGGGTTTGTGGGTTCAGCAACTTTCAGAGCCGCTTCCCATTCCGCAGCCGTCGGGGAGGACGGATCTTCGAAGGTATAACCCGACACGGCCTCGTAACCTGTGAAACCAGTGGAGTCATACGTTGCTCTAGTGATGGGATAGGCAATCACGGTCATGCCAGTTTGTTTTGGAGCTCCCTTTACGGTGATGGTACCTTTGTCAGCAGCGGTTGGTACTGCCGCTTTCGCAGTCCAGGGGACCATCGTGATCATCAGCATGAATGCCAATAATAACGCAGCCCATTTCTTCAAATGTTTCATTCTTTTCCCTCTTTCTTTCTGTTTTTGGCCGTTTCCGGTCAGCCTCGGGTGGACGGGTGGAGCAGTGGCTCCTGTGCTCTATCTACAAGGGGAATCATTCCAACTGTCTCCGGTTGAGCCGGAGCACATTTCGGGGCCTACCAGCCCGCCCCCCGCTCTTTTGGAACAAGCAGAAGGCGAGCGCCAGGAGGAAGGTACCAACCAGTGTAAAGAGGAAGGTGCCGGGTCCTGCGGTGGAAGGCAAAACATAGTGTAGGTGGTTCTCCACGGCCAATGATACTGGCTTTGTGGCGTTATCTTGATATAGGAGGACTGGGTTATCCTTGAGCAAACCGAGGTCCAGATAGGGTTTCTCTTCTTTTCCCTCGCGATCCGTAACCTTGACCAGCTGGATGGTCCGTGCCGCCTGGTCGATCTTGATATAGTAGCGGTTGGTCGTCTTGATATAGCCGGCCGGCGGGTTCGTCTCAGTCAGGACATAGGTACCATCCAGGTCATCCGGTATCTCCCGGCTATAGGGCCCTGGCTGGCTGAGATCCAGCTCGATATCCCGTAGCCCTTGGGGTACGGTGTTTTGGTTGTTGGCATCGGCCGCCAGATGGAGCAGGACCTTTCCGCGTTGGATCGCCTGGAAATGTTCGTCTACCTTGTCCAGCAGGAGCTTCATCGGCCGCTGGTTATAAATGATGTGTTCGCCCGCTGGGGTCCGCCCGTTGATTTTGAGATCCTGGATTTCACCGGTTTCGGCATTTACCTGGAAGGAGGCCACCGCCTGATTTGGCTTGGCGTAGCCACTCGGAGCCTCGGTCTCCCGGACCTCGTAATAGCCAGGGGCCAATGCTTCATAGCCAAAGGTCCCATCTTCGCCTGATACCGTCTCTTTTCTAGATGTATCCTCTTCAAAAGGTCCGGCCGAGTTGGACGCCTTATACAGTTTGAACTTCGCCCCCGGGAGGAGAACACCCTGCTCGCCCTGCTTGGTAAACTGGATCCGGTTGGGCAGGTTGGGGAAGTCCATCAGAGGATTTTCCACTGGCTTCTTTCTGTTCCAGACCGTCACCGTCTTAGGTCCCCCTTCAATCAGACCGTCCGTGCCTGGGTTCTCAACGGTAACCGTACCGTCCGCATCGATGGTCAAATCCCAAACGGTCGTCGGCGGCGTGTAGCCCTTCGGAGTGAGCGTCTCTTCCAGGAAGTAATGCCCGGGTTTGAGCTTGTTAAACGCCAGCTCCCCTTGCGCATTGGTCAGGGCATAGTCCATGAAGCCTTCGTTGTTCGTCAGCTTAAAGCCGGCGCCGGGTAGCAGAACGGCATCCGTTTTATCATTGTTTTCCTTGCTGCTCAGGCCCCACTTGGTCAATTTGATATCTACACGTGCCTCACCCCCGCCTTCACTCGTAGCGAAATAGCGGTGGAGATAGTTAACGTAGTACACCCCTAAATAGGAATGGAAATGGTTGTCGGGACCTGATGCGAACTTGGTCTCCGTCCAGAGGGTGCCCTTGGTGTAGAGGTTTACATCCTTCGCCCCATCTTGAGCCGAATAGGGAGCGGTCACTTTGACAATGTAGCCGTATTGGTAATTTCCTTTTCCACCTGTAATCAGGGGCACCTTGATCCAAGGCTTATTGGTCTCATCATCCTGCTCCACCGTGGGCGTAACCTCCTGCTTGGGGCCCAGCTTCATTACCTGTGGCCCATAGCTCGGCGGCATGGCGTCCGGCGTGGTCTCGGCCTGGTACACCTCAATTGTAACACCATTTGGGGCATTTGGCCCAGCCAATTTGCTCAGATCGACGTCCGACGGCTCCCCGTACTCACCTTTTGCTTCCAGCCGTAACCAATGATCGCCGCCCAGGGAGCGATTGACACCGAACACGTAGTAGTAAATCGTGATCCGACCCGTTTTTGGATTGTCTGACGGGTAGTCGTAGAAACGACCGCCAATATTGTTTTGAACAAGCTGTGATTTCTTGTTCACCGTCACATTATTCCCGCTCGTCATCGACCGGGTCCCATAATAAGGCGTGTACTCGACTAAAATCGCATCAGTCGTACGGGACTGAGCACCAATCTGATAGGTCGGGTGTATCGTCGTGTCCTCCGTAATCACATTTGGATCCACGAAAATGGGCAGGTTCTGCTTAATGACGATGTTGGTGCGGTTGTTGACGTACGTGGTGAGCTTATAAGTGATTTTCTTCGCCGACTTGCCATTGGCATCGATCACCCAATCATCGGATGTGGCAATGGTTTCTCCATTTTCCGTCTTGATGTCCTCGGCCGGCATCGGTGCTAAAGTGAGCCCGTGGAAATCGAGCCGATCATCGATGGTGATCGTGAAGGTATCCCCCGCGATGACGTCCTCTGGCAGTTGAATGGTATAGCTCATATTCAGCTTTTGGTCCCGAAGCGGACGAATGACGCTTTCCTCCTCGGAAGGTTGGAGGCTGGATTCCACAAGGACGAGATCATTGTCCAAGGAGCGCGGCGTGGTTCTTTTCTCTGAGGGGGTGGGCGTGGCGCCCGGATCCGTGTTGTTCTTTACATCGACCGGATACAGATCCTTGTCGTACTGATCATAGGGCACGATGATGGTGTTCCCAATTTCATTGACCACGACGACATACTGGCTTGCATCCTTCAGATAGCCGGCCGGTGGCTGCTTTTCCTGAAGGATGTACACACCCGGCTGGAGATGATCGAAGTAAATCTTACCATTTTCTCCTGTCTTAAACGCCTTCTCCACCTTATTCTTGTCATATTGCACCCAGGTCTTGTGATAGGTTGTTGCATAATTTTCGGGAACGAACGAAGCCGGTCGATCTGCGTCTGGATGCTTGACCAGCGTAAAGTAGGCTTCCAGCTGAACGCGGTCCTCCGCTCTCTTCTGATACTTGTTGAGGGTGAATGCGCCTTCAAAGGCCTTCTTTTTATTGACAATGGTCAGCTGGCCGCCCTCATCCTTTGCAATCTGTTTTTCCCAGGAGGCGGTCAGCACCATCGATTGGGTCACAAGACGACCGAAGGTGTAAGGCTGGCCTTCGTAAAGCCACCCTTTAAACTCAAAGCCGTCCCGGGTGGGGGCTGGTGGCTCGGTGAGCACCTGACCCTTCGTCAAGGTCTGGGCCTCGACCGGGCTTCCTCCCGCACTATCAAAGGTCACGACCACCTGATCGCTTTCCACCGGCTCCCACTGGGCTTCGTAGATGACCGTTTTCGTGACCGGCTGGGTGGAATCAAAGAAGTCGGTGCCTCCTTTTTCCTTCCAGCCCGTAAAGCGATATTGGTCTCTGGTGGGGGGTGTCGGCGCGACCGCATAATCGCCGTGGCTTACCTCCTGAGGGGTCCCATAAGTCGTCCCCTGATTTTCAAAGGTAACGATATAGGTGTTCAAGTTCCAGTAACCGTAGACCTTCCTGTCGCCATAAATCGGCTGACTGAAATCCACTACATACCAGCCATTGGCGCCATAATCACTCCATTGCGAGAAGGTGTAGCCAACCTTCGAGACCGGCTCAGAATCAGGAACATCGGTTAATACGCTTCCGGTTGGAACCGTCCGATACTGCGGCCTGCCAACGGGGCGACTCGCCTCATCGATCATTTGAAAAGTGACGACGCTCATGGCGGGCAGAGGAACCCAGTTGGGATAGAGCACGACGTTGTCATTGACTGGCTCGTTTCCTGTGTAAAGAATTTTCCGCCAGCCGTAGGTATCATCATAGGCATCAACATACCAGCCGTCGAGCTTATAGCCGGGTCTCGTATAGATTGGTCCCTGGTCGGACGGGACCGGGAAAGCGCCATATTGGCTATTGTAGCTTTGGCCCTCTTGGACGATCTGGCTAAAGACCGCTTGGTCGTTTTCGTCAAGGAAGGTCACCGTATAATTTTGCGTAGATGGGCTATCCCACACCGGGTACAGGTCGAGGTTCCCGTTTACGATGGTCGATGGAGAAACTTTATTGCCGTTCCGATCCGCCCAACCCGTAAAGACCAGGCCTTTCGCTTCCTGTTGACTCCTATAGGAAGAATCTAAATATTTCTTTTCCAGCAAGGGGCCCAAGGCTGTGCCCTCTTTAAAGGAAACAGTCTGGTCGCCACCCAAGTCATCCGTGCGCCAATGCACTTCATACCAGACCTCTCCTGCGCGCAGAGGCGCCAGGCTCCGCTTGGGGCTCACCTGGAGGGGCCTGAGGCTTTGGGCCAGGGCCTGAAGCCCTTCCGGCCTCGCCAACGAAAACGCTGGGAGCATCCCATTGGCCTGATTCTGGTTCGAGGATAGTGCCAGGGGTGGCTGTTCACCCGCTCTGGGCATCCCAAGTGTCTCGGTCCCCGGACCCATGTGCGCAGTCGATTGGTTCGTCTTGCCGGGCCAGTCCTCTTTGGTTTTGGACTTCAAGGACCCACCTTTGATGACGATCCGATACTGCGTTGTGGGATCTTCATAGCCTGCAGGCACCCCCGTCTCCCGGAGGATATAGGTCCCGTCCGCTAGATTTTCAAAGATCGTATGGTTTTTGATTACCTTGGGTTTCTGGGTGACTACCTTCAGCTTTCCATCCTCCAGCTCCTTATAGAGCGTAAATGTCGCGCCGGTCAGTGGGTCGCCGTTTTCATCGACCTTGTTGATGAAGAACTCCGTTCGCTTGTTGGTAATGCCGTACAGGCTCGGAATTTTTTTATTGCCGAAGGTGGCCGCATCGCCCGTGATCATTTTATAGATACGATTTTCCTGGAAGTCTGTCACACGACTCTGATATCCAGGTGTCGTTACATAGTCGGGCGTATCCAACGTATCCTTTTCAATCGCACGCGCTTCCTGGATCCAGTCCTTCACAATCAGGGGGCGGATGGTTGCGCCGGAAACCCCGTCTGGAGAAGTCTCGCCCTTCCAACCGCGATCCTTCCACTCGGGATCAATGGGCTGACCATATTCGTTGATGGGCATCATCTGACCCGTCGCTCCGTTTATTGGATGGTCATAGCTCACCCAGCCCTTCCGGTACCACATGCCCGGAATCGTAGGATGCTGGCCGTAGGACTGTTTGGCAATCACATCCTGTTCTCCATCGAGCGCATCGGGTTCGCCCGGTGCAAGCGGCTGCCCTGCTCGATCCAAGCGGTCCACGATCAAAGGCTTGCGCCCGTCGGTCTGATAGATAAATACTTTAAAGCCTTGGTCCCTTGCGGCGGCATCTTCCGCCCGGTTGACCGGGTCGTAGGGATAGAGCATCTGCTGGTAGGCAACGTTATTCGCTTCTTTTCTGGCCTCCGCTTCCGTCTTTCCGCCAGTTTGGTACGTACGCCAATCCGTCGACGCCTTTTGTAGCGTTTCCAGATAGGAGATCGGCCGCACATGCACCAACCACATATAATCCGGCAGGGCAAAACCAGGCGAGGTCTTGGTCTCCTCCAGGTAGAAGTTGTAATTGACCGGAAGGTTTTCAAAGGTCACGATTCCGTTTTTATCGGTCACCGAGCTGGCGTTCACGTTGTACTGAGTGGTCTGCTCTTTCGTTACGATCTCGAAGTTGCGACCGAGCGCCGCCCACAGCTTAAAGGTTGCACCGGCCAGTGGGACTTTAGGATCCGTGCCTGCGATCGTCTTTTGCACGGAGAAGTAGGTCGAACCACGATAGTTCTTGATCTGGTAGGCGTCCCCTTCCTGCGTAGCCGGGACCATGATATCAACCTCTTCGCCCGGCGTAGCCCCTTTCCGGTAACCCGTATTAATCTCCACCCGATCCGAGTTCCGATATTGATTGGAATCGGTATCATGTCTCGGATCATGTGCCTCGTTTTCGGTTGCGGACGCATAAACATTCAAAAAGCTGGAGAATTTCGTATCGTGGAAGGCAAGCTCTCCCTTCACCTCCACGATATAGAAATCGGTGCTGGGTCCACTGATGCTGATCTTGGAGAGATCCGCCGGCTCATCCCCGCGCCCCACCTCCACCAGGTGATACTTGCTCGGATCGAGCGGCGCATTAAAGTCAAGCTCCGCTGGTTTGTTGGGGTCGTTTTCCGCAATCTTATAGATGACGTAGGAGCCGTGGAGAATGGGGTTATCCGCTGCCGCGGACGCCAGATTCAGGTTGGCGAGGACCAGCGATTCCCCTTTTCGGTTCAGATACACCCGCTGGGTGAAGAGCATCTTCCGTTGACCCTGGTTGTGGTCCGTCAGCTCGGCCTGCGTGATCGCCGTCTCAATCTCGACATTATTTCTAAGCGTCTGCTTGGTGCCCAGAATATAGTCGCCGTCCTGGCCGGTTCGCTCTTTAAAGGCCTTGACGCTTCCCTCCACCGGCTTGCCGTCGGGCCCGATTGTAAAGGTTGCGACCGCCTGGACCGGCAGCTCATAGCCAAGCAAGGGCTTGGTTTCAAACAGTTCATAATCACCTGGCGCCAGGTCGGTGAAGCTGAATTGCCCGTCGGGTCCTGCCGTAACATGCTCATAGTCCTTGACCAAGTCGAGGCCGGTGGCAGTGCGTCGACGAAGTTCAAAAACCGTACCCGGCAGCGGCAGGTTGGCCCGCTTCGGATTGCCCTCGTTGTCAGTGATCAGGTTGCCGTTGGCATCCCTTTGCGGTCCGCTCTCGCCCACCTTCCTGAAATGAATCTCATTTTTCTTGTTTTTGACGGTCAGGATGGGGAGCTCTGTTTCCTCGACCCGGATCAGATCTTCTTCGGGCTGATAATTGGTGACGGTCTTCTCCCGCCGGATCGTGATATCCCCTTCTGTGATATCCATATCTGTTTCCTTCACCTCGTAGGAAATCGGCTTTTCTTGATAGGTGAGGGGCAGGTTATCAATCACAGTCTCATAGACGCCCTCTTTCACGGGCGCGAGATTCTTGGTGGCAGGCCCCACGCCGCCGGGTAAGCTCGACCAGACATCCTGGCCATTCACCAGGGCCTGAAGGGTCACCTGCACCGGCAGCGATTTAGGCGCGCAGTTATTGAAGACCTTTCGAACCGTAAGTTTCATCGTTTGACGCTCATAAAGCACCTGAATGAGCGGATAATGACTGGTCTTGTCAATTTTCTTCAGCTGATAGGTGGTATCGTCAGGCGCGCTGGCCGTAACCGTAATCTCATTCGGCCCCTGGGTCTGGCCATTTTCATCAAAGGTCAGAATCGTAAGCGCGGCGGAATTCTGGTTGGTCAAGGAGATCGGGTCATAGGTGGTACGCGGCGTTTGAACCGTGACTAAAACTGGTTTTGTATAGCCGTCCAACCCCTCGACCTGGATCTGGAGTTCCTGACCCGGATCGCTGATATAGAGGGGCTCCATATCTGCTGCCGTCTGGGACCCGTCCGTCCTACTCCATTGAACAGAATTAGCTAGGTAGACCGGATAGGAGACAGCCCGCTTGTAGCGATCCTTCAGGGTCACCTGATAGCTCATCTTTAGTGTTTCTCCCGCAACCAACGTGAGCGGTGCGGTTTTTAGGATGGTCTGCCCATTGACCGTCTGCTCACTCACCGTGACCGGGAGAATAGTTGTCCCGTTCTGGTCCACCACCTGGGCCGTGGCCGTGCCCGGAATCAGATGGATAAAGGCCGCTAAGGGGATCTCCAGAGACTGATCTCGAATCACCTGGCCCGCTTGTTGTGCTTGAAAGACCTGAGCCACAATCTCCTTAAATTTCAAAGGCGACGCATCATTATAATAAAGAGATTGAAGCTTTTTCAGCACTTCCTGCTTGGCTTCTGGACTCATCGGGTTTCGGTTATCGTTCAAGTAATTGCGCAGGTCAGAAACGCGGTAATAGTCCTTGACCAGGCTGACATATTGATCAACCAGTCCCAAATTGGCCATGTGCTCTAGGTTTTTGGCGTAAGTCTCTTCCGCGCTGAAATCACGGCTATTGGAAATCATGGTGACCAGCCTGACGGTGTTTTCGCCGCGGCGGCTCTCCAAAAGCGCATTGGTATAGGCCAGCGCCCGGTCCATATAGGCGCCGTTGGGTCCTTCCCCCTTGGGCACGTCGGTTAGAAGCTTTGGACTGGATGATAGATCCCAGCTCGTATAGCGACTCGAATTCGCGTCGTAGCCGGCATACACCACGTTGATGCGTCCTTTATATTCCTTATTATTTTTCAAGAAATTGCTGTAGTTTGTGATGCGTGCATTGAACTCATTGACATCTCGTTGACTCTCTGGTACGACCAGGAAGTAGAGGTCCAACCGGTCCTTGGGGCTCTGACCAGCCACCTCATGCGAAACCTCAAAGAACTTGTTTTCAACATCTCTGTCATTGAAGACCACAGAGGCATCGATTTGATGCTCTCCCGAGGTGGATCCGTAGCTGGCCCCTACCGCCGCAAAGCCCATCATGGGGGCGAAGGAAAGCCCTGAGGTCATCGTTTCCAGGCTGAGATCGTCCGCGGATTGACCCTGGGCTGGCTGCTTGGAGATCGGCTTGATTCGCGTTTCACCCGTGTCAATGACCGTTATGGTCCAGCTCTTGGGCGACACCTCATAGCCCGCTGGCGCCTCTTCCTCCCATAACGTGTAGGTGCCGGGAGCCAAATTGTTGACCGCGACCCATCCTTCCTTGTCGGAGGGCTGGAGACGCGTCTCCTGGTCCTTGCTATCCTTGAGGATGAAATAAGCGCCGGCCAGGGGCTGGCCTTTCATATCCTCTTTTTTGATGCGGAAACGACCGGTCGCCTGATAGGGCTGGTTTGTGACGGTCACCAAGGGTGCCTGGTGCCGATCCCGAATCGCCGGAATGGGGAAGGTGTAGTCCTCTCCCTGATTTTTTAAAAGCGTGGTCTCATTGGTTGGCCGGTACCCTCCATCGCGTGCCCCTTCCTTTAAACGCACGGAATAGTAAAGAGAAACCGACTCATCCGCCTTCAAATTCAGGTGATCAATCTGGATGGTCTGCGTTTTTTCGTCGAAGTGTAACTGGGTCCCGCTGAGCAGCCCTGAGGCCGGGGCCTGTCCGTTCTCATATATAGACCCGTCCGAGGCGACCAGCACATAGTCTTTTTCATTGAAGACGCCGTCCTCGCCCAGATAGAAGTCCACATCTGCTCCCATCGGATCGATGATGGTTGCGTCTTTAATGGTCCCAGCCGCTTTTTTCTGCTGGCTAAGATAGTACTGCTTGCTCACCTCATTGTAGATATCGGTCACGACATTGTCCTTGTTACCGACACTGCCGAAGCCCGAATAGTTATCAGGCGAGGAGGCCAGCTGGGGGAAGATGTACTGTTCCTGACGGTTAAAGGCCCCTAAGTTGTTTTCGGTCTTGAGGTTATAGCCGATGGTGGTAATGCTTGTGCCTTTGTCGGTAAGATCTCGAACCGTAGAAACCGTCGCAAAGACGCTATCCAGAATGGTCTCTGTGCCTGCCTGATAGCTGGAATAGGCCAGTCTGTTAAACCCACTGGCTGATTTGCCCGTCAGAAATTGATAGTAGACACCATCACCACGCAGGGTGGAGGTATCGAAGCCGGACGCCCGGCCTTGGTAGGTCAGTCCGCTGTTGGGGACTTCGTTATTATGAGCAACGAACTCATTCTTTGGTTTATAGATGCCCGGCCAACTCCCATTCGGTTTCGTACCCGTCGCCATAAAAGCGACCGTCGGCCCGCCATCGGTGATCAGGATGATGTGCTTTTTATGGTCGGACTCTTCCTCGTCTAAAATCTCCTGCGCACGCAAGAGGGCCCGCTGTGTAAAGGTACCACCATCGAAGTCATTCGTATTGAAATTCGCATGGTTCTTCAAGTCTGTTGGGCTGGTCAGCTCCACGCTCTTTCGAACGGCAGGATCATGACCATAAGGAAAAGCCGGATTTGCTTCATATCGGTTCAGATTGGGACTGTAGTCGCCGAAGTTGTTGACAACTGCTGCGGCATTTTGATCCTTCGCGATCGAAAAGCCGGAGTATTCCACATAACCCATGTGGACATTGGTGAAGCCCTCAAAAGCTTCAACAATGTTTCTCACTTGTGCTCGGACCGAATCGCTGTTACCAGAATCCAATACCGATCTGGAGTGATCTACTACCAGGACAATGTCCGTCGCTTCTCCGCTGCCAAAGACCGAGCGGCTACGCCCACGCACCGTTAGCTCCATTTGGTATTTATTGAGATTCTTATCGATGGTATTGAGGATGCGCTTGGAAATATCGCCAACTTTGCCATTCTGATCGCCGGCGCCTGTTTGAGAGGTGAGGATTTTGCGGAAGGGAACGGGGTTTTTGGCCTTTCGGTTTTCCTCCGTTCGCTCCTGGCCGCCCGGCGCATCCTTGACATAGGCTTCGCCGGTCTGAAGGTCATCTGTCAAGGACGTTTTGGGCCCCTGCGTAACATGGGAGCCGATGAGGGTCGTGGTGCCATCGCCCGCCACCTCGACCTGCCAGGTTTCTGTAGAAGGCTCAAAGCGGTCCGGTGCCGAGGTCTCCCGAAGGGTATAGACGCCCGCCGGGATCTCCTGGAAGGTCAGCTTGCCATCCTTGCCGGTCTTGAGCACGCGGTCGGGACTCAGGGCCTGACCATTTTCCAATCGGCCACTGAGGGTAAACTGCGCCCCTTCTAAGGGCTGATTTTGATCATCCAGCTTAACCAGGTCAAAGCTACCAAAAACCCGGGTCTGATCAATCCGTGTATTAATAATGTTATGCTCCAGCCGCGTCGGGTCTACCCGATAGCTGGGGAAGCTCTGAGCCGAAGACAGGTCGACTTCCTTCACCGTATAGGTGATCTTCTGCTTATTGTCATCCAATTCCGGCAGATTGGTGAAGCGGTACTTCCAGTTCGTGGCGGCGGAAACGGTCGCCATATAGGGCGTCTCCTGCCCGTTTTTCAACAGCACTACATGGACGCGCTCCGGCCGGTTCTGCACATCCTCACTGTCGTTATACCAAATCTTATTGCCGGTCACGGTCACGAGTCCGCCCGGCCCCTCCGAGTCCATTTTTTTATGGACGTGCACATTGACCACGCCATCAATGATCTCGTAGGTCGCATAGTATTCGTCTGTCTCTTCTAATACGATCTGGTAGTTGTTCTGCTCATGATTTTTGTCATATTTAGCCAGCCCTTCAAAGCTGTAAATCGGGCCACGCTGGACGTATGATTCGGTTGTCACTTCCCCGTTGCGCTTTAGGCGCAGCTTGAAATGGGGATCCTCCGGAACGTCGCCCCAGCGAATGATCGCCTCCCGGTTTAGCGTGACCGAGCTGATATCCTCCAGCGGGTTTGGGATCCAATGAATATCATCAGCGGAATCATGCCGCCCTTCTTCCACCTGAATGGGCGTAAGCGCCTTTGGAATGCGATGCTTCGAATCGGTGGAAACCTGCTCAATGGTATAGGAGCCTGGACGAAGACTTACCTCAATTCGCCCTTCCTCGTTGGTGGTCAATAGGCCGATCGAATGAATCGCCTCGCCCTGCGCATTTAAAATCCGGAAGGTTGACCCCGCCAGACGCACCGTCTGATCGCCCAGCTCATGGTTGAAAATCGTAACGATCGACTCTTGATTCGTGTTTTTCTCAAGGGAGATATTGACGGTATCCTTATATTTGGTCCCGCCCTCAATGTAAATCGGCTGTCCATCCTCCCGGAAACGAATCAGGTCGGAGACGTGTGTCGGATGGGCCGGATCCTGTTTAAATACATAAGCGTAGGGTGCCCTTTGGACCACCACTCGATAAATATATTCCGGTCTGAGGTTGTTGAAGATATAGTGGCCTTCTGCATCCGTATAGGCCGTCCACTCCTCCAACGGCTTGTTGGCGGCCACATCCGCGTCATTTTCATACGCTTCGAGCTTGAGCTCCACATTGGCGATCTTATGGGCCTGCGCCACCTTCTGCTCATCCCCTAAATCGGTAGTCGCAATATCCGCTGCGTCGACCACCGTTCCTTCAATATAGAAAAGTTTTTTCCCTAAATCCTTCGCATCTTCAATGCGAACATATTTCACCGTCTCGATCGCCGAGAAGGTAAAAGTAATTTTGCTCTGGTTCGTCAAGTAGCCTTCAGGGGCTGAAACCTGAACGACTTCATATACTCCGGCATTGCAATGATATAAAATGGCCTGCCCGTCTTCGTTCGTGGTAAGCTCCTTGACCATGGTAGGTCCGGCGATCCGCACGACCGCACCCGGGATCTTGACGCCCTTGTTATCCTGGTCCACCACCTCCACAATGATGGGGCGATTGGCCACAAAGGGGTTGGACGGTGCGCCCATAGGCTTCAGCAAGCCGGCCAGGGGCCCCTTCGATAGGGTTTCGGCCAGGGCCGGATCCTCCGGGAAGCGGTCGGCCAGCTGGAGGAAGGAGAGCGTCTTTTCGGCCGCCTCTTGAGCCGCCCGGGCCAATGCCTCCGTGTCGAGACGCTCCACCGCCTCTTTCTGCTCCTGCGAAGAGCGTTCGACAGCCGATGTGCTGCCTGCTTCACTTGATTCGCTTGTGGCAGGGGCTTCCACCTGCTCCGAGCTGGTAGAGGGGGTTGGGTCGCTCTGAGCTGGGGCGACGGGCTCCGGGGTCAGGGTCACGGCAAACTGACCGGGTTGGATTTTTAAGGTCGCTGCTTCCAGGGCCTTTTCCAATTCTTGAGCGGTCAGCTTCTGTTTTTGAATGGCTGCTAAGGTGTTTTCATATTCCACAAGTGCCCGTTTTTCTACGGGTCGAAAATCGAAAAAGCCGTCTGCTGTCTCTACCAGGTCATAGACGAAAATCTGTCCGGCTTCTTTTTTCACCTCCGGCGCCAGAGTGGGCAGCTGATAGGCGGCTTCTTTTTGATCCGCATTGGGCACGGTAAAGAAGCGTGATGGAGCAGCTTCCTCCTGGGGCTGGTCCGTCTTCGGGGCGGGCAGGGACAGAAGGGTGCCTGCTTTCCGGTCGTTGGGCTGAAGGGCTTCGCGTCCATCAATGGTCAGGCTCTGGGCCTGCTTGTCCGCTCCATAGGCGGAGACGATGTCGAGGGTATAGAGGCGGCTGTCGAGGGCGTCCTTGACCTCGTCCAGGACCTTTTGATCTGGCTTTTCGCCGGCCTTGGCCAAGCGAAGCTTTTCCTGGGTTTCCGCATCACGCAAAATGGGGGTAATAAGGGTCGTCTCATACAGGCCACTTTTGACCTGCTGTTTGCTTTCATTGGCAACCAGAAAGAGGGGGGTCTGGTTATGCTTTTTTTCTTGCTCTTTTTTCAGGGCCTGGGCCCGCTTTTCGTAGGCTTCTTTTTCTCCGGGCACGAAGACCTGCCGGTCGATGACCGGCTGGGCCAAGCTGCCGTTATTTTCGACAATAAAGGCATGATGAAGCGCGCTTGCCTGCGGCGCATAGCAAACGAGGGTCCAGGTGATAGATTGGGGTAGATCATCGCTGTCCCGGTTGACCTGATAAGCCAGCCGTGTCCAGACCTTCTGATCGCCTAATGCGCGCTCCTGGAGTGGCAGAGCCTTGCCCGTCTTAGGCAGCATCTTTTCCATCTCCTGCTTGGCGGCCTCCAGGGCTTGCTTCGCCTGGGCTTCCGCATCCGGCTTTTGGACCGTTGTAAGGTCGCCCGGCTTGGCCTGGGGCTGTTCAGCCGTTTGCCCCTGCGCGGGCTTGGTCGAAGGCTTCGGAATGGATTCGATCTGACCCTGCTTGGGGCTGGACGACTTCTTCGGCGAGACGGAACGAATGTCCGGCGTCACCAGCGTCTCGGTGTCCTGCCCCGGTTGGGGGGCCTTTGGCTTGGGAATCGTCTCCAGACCGCCCTGGCCTGAGGCCAGCAGTTTTGTGAAGGACGGCAGGGCGGCGCGGTTGCTGGAAAGGAGCAGGTCCTGACCGGGTGCAACGCCCTCCCATCCTTTTGCCTGGCTGCTCCCACCAAAAGCACCCACCGGAATCCCAGTGAGTACCAGGAGGATCGCCAATGTGATGGATAAGAATTGCTGTAGCTTTTTCATGTTCATCCCCTCTTCACTTGCGAAATAGATGCCTGCCGAAAGCGCTGGACGAGGCTCTGACGAGCCGAATCGGCAAATACGAAAGATGCTGTGATGCTTCCCTGCCCCACCGTCACGCATGGTACGAGTCGCGTCTATCAGAGGAGTAGCAAAGGAACACCTTTTGATCTAAGTAATATCTTTTGAAATTATATCGAAAAAAAATCAAACTTTTTCCCAAATTTTTATCCTCGTTCAAATTATATGGAAAAGGTCGGATTTCCATAGGTAAATATAGCCATTTTTGAGGACCTTTGAGGCTATTTTAGTCCCCGAAAGGCCGCTTTTTATCAATTTTTTTTAAATTTACAAAAACATGAGAATGGCTTATTATAGACCTATAGAAAAGGATTTTCCCTTTTTTCCTTCCCTTTTTCCAAAGAACGAGGGGAGGGCGATTGACCGAAAGGAGGCGGTTTTTCATGCATCATTTGCTCAGTCCCATTGTAGACCGAAGGCTCCGCCTTCTGGAGCGCTTGACCTATCGCGAATCGGCCCAGCCGCTTTCGGCGCTGGCGGCGGAGTGGGATCTGCCGCAGCGCACCCTCGTCAATGATATTCAGGCCATCAATAAGAGCGGGGCCCCAGTTGAGATCCGCCTGAATGGAGAGTGGGCGAGCATTCACTACCCCGCCGGCTCCAATATTGGGGATCTCTACCGGATGATTCTCATCCGGGAGCCCATCTTCCACCTCCTGCGCGCCCTCATCCTCCATCCGGGCCTGCCCAGCCCGGCCCTTTGCCAGCAGGCAGCCATGTCGGAAGCCTCCCTCTACCGCTATGTGCAGCTTTTCAATCACTCGATCTTTCCCAAGATTGGGATTTCGATCGCTTCCAATCCCTTCCATCTGTCCGGCCAGCATACGGACCTCCTGCTTTTTTCCTCGATCTTTCTTTTTAAGCAAAGCCGCATGAGCGAATGGCCGTTTCCCGACTATCCTAAGGAGATGGTTGAAGATTTTGTGAGCCTCATGCTGGACCGGATGCACATTGCCATGGACTTTGCCGAGTTCCGTATGCTCTGCTTCTATGTCGTTCTCTCCATGATCTGGGCCAAGGCCAAACACACCCCGGAGGAATTGGCCCGCCCCTTTGCGGAGGCTCCCTTCTTAAAAAATAAACTAAAAAAAGAGGTGCTATCCTCGCTGCCCAACCTGCCCCAATTTCTCCTGGAGGCGAAGGCCTTTGAGGCACCCTTTGCCTTTCCCATGACCCTCAACACCCTGATCTACCTTTATTCCCTTTATTTTAAAGACGGTTTTTTTGCCTCCTACCATGCGCTGCTCAATCAGGCGGCCGTCGATCCTAAGGTCAACCGTTCCTTCTTCTATTTGACCAAGGTCTTAAATTATTTGGAGCGCCGCTACGGCATCAAACCCGATGATCGCCATGAAATCATCCGGGAGCTTCACAACACCCTCTATGCCCAATATATGGAGCCGGATATGGCGCCTTTCTTCTACGGAGCGGAGGATCCCTTCCACCAATGGATTGCCCAGAGCTTCCCCACCCTCCACCGGGACCTGCAGGAGAAGATTCGAGGCTATTTCCACTATGTGGGACGGCCGGTCTTGGAGGTCTACGTGGATAGTTGTCTTTTCTATATTTTTATGAAATGGGGCCGTCTGCTCTATCAGGGCCTGGCCAAGAGGGCGCCCGTCTCCTTGCTCATCCTCTCCTCCATGGGCCATGCCCACGCCCAGTCTCTTCGGGAGATGGTCCAATCGGAAAGTCTCCTGCCCATGCAAATCGATGTGTTCGATGAGCTCCGGCTTGATTGCCCAAAGCTCCTCCAGGCGGGTTATGATCTCATCTGGTCCAACTTCTCCCTCGAAGCACCAGAAACGAAGGCTACCGCTTCTCCCCCGGCCCCGAAGGCCCCCGAGCGCCGGGATGCCTCCGAATCCTTTGAGGATCTCGACGCGCCCGATGCACCTGATGTACCTGATGCGCCTGATGCGCCTGATGCACCCCATGCGCAGACCGGTGCCAGCCAGGTCCTCCTCTTTCACCTCTACCCCAGCCGACAGGACCTGCGGGTCCTCCAGCGCGCCATCGCTGACAAGCTTCGAAATCGAAAGAAGGCTTCTATATGATGAGAGGACTATTAAACAAAAAAGTGGAGCGGATTTTGGATCTGATTGCCCTCCTGGAAATCCATGATGGTCGCGTCGATTTCAACACCGTCTATCGTGAACTGGATAGCGATGCAGCGACCCTTGCGATGGATCTGAGCCAGGCCAAATCCCTCTTTGCGCCCCTCTTCACCCTCCAAAAGGATCAGGACCTTCAGATCCGATATCTCGATGGCAATACCTACCTCAACGTCTACGCCTATGCCATGACCCATAGCCCCGTTTGCGCCCTGCTGGAGCAGGTCTTCTTCCAGCCCCAGCAGGAGGTGCCTGACATGGCCCGAGCGCTCTTTGTCTCCACCTCCACCGTCTACCGCTGGGTCGACCAATTTAACCAGGCCGTCCGCCCCTCCTACGATGTCTCCCTGAACACCCACCCCCTCCACCTGTGCGGGGATGAAAATGAGGTGCGCACCTTCTATACCAGCTTTTTCAAAGAAAAATATCCCCTCTATGAGTGGCCCTTCCCCGCCCTCTCCAAATCCGAGCTTTCCGCCTTCCTTGACCAGGCCCTCCCCCTCCAATACGCCAAAAACTTCCTGAATTATTACCAATGCTTTCATATTCAGCTGGCGGTCAGCCTCTACCGCTATCACCAGGGCTTTCGCCTCCCCGACGCCGACCTAAAGGCCAACCACCGATCCAGCGCCGCCGCCGACATCCTCCTCGCCGAAAAACGGACCCTCTCCCTCTCCAGCTCCCCCTTCCCCCTCTCCCATGACCACCGCCTCTACCAGGAACTCATTGCCCCCTTTGCGGGCGATCTCGATGCCGAAAATTTTTCCGTCCTCCTCGAACTCACCGCCACCACCCCACTGGCCAATCGAATCTTCCTCTATATCAACCGTCTGATTTCCTACCTTTGCCAGGCGCTCTCCGTCCAGCTGGACAATGAAAGCGAGTTGGTGCTCGCCCTCTACAACGCCCTCATGGGCACCTTTGGCAAATCCATTGCCCGCTCCATCCTTTACTCTCCCTACCTCCTCTATCAAAAGTCCATCCAGGTCCAATTTCCCGATCTTTGCAATCGCATTCTGGCCATCATTCGCACCCAAAATCAATCCTTCTCCCTGCCCACCGATCCCGACTTCGTAGGCTATCTTTTCTATGTGATCTGGTCCACCTGGGAAAATCTCTTCAACCAGCTCATCCGTCCCCCCAAAAAAATCAAAATCCTCGTCATCAGCCGCTTCTCCCTCTTCCACGCCCGCTCCCTTCGCCAACAAATCCTCACCTATTTTGGCAACCTCGTCGATGTCTCCACCCCCAGCGAGCCCCCTATCCTCCTCGAAGCTCTTGACCTCCAAAGCTACGACCTCATCGTCTCCAACTTCAAAATTGAAGACCTCCCCCTCCCCTGCGTCGTCTGCGACGGTATCCACTCTTACCGCGACTACGCTGCCCTCGCCCGTGCCATCTTCCGCTTTTGGTAAGGCGTGCGAGGGCAGACACTTGGCCGGCGTGAGATGCGGGGGAGGTGGGCGATAGGTGGCGACGGGCGGCGCCCTGCTGGGCGCGGAACGCGGTGGCTGCCCGGTGGGCGGCGGAACGCAGTGGCGCCCGGTGGGCGGCGCCGCATAGTGTGAAGCCTGGCGCGGTGGGCGGCGCCCAGTGGGCGGCATTGGGCCGGCGCCCTGCTGGGCGCGGAATGCGGTGGCTGCCCGGTGGGCGGCATTGGGCCGGCGCCGCATAGTGTGGAGCCTGGCGCGGTGGGCGGCATTGGGCCGGCGCCGCGTAGTGTGGAGCCTGGCGCGGTGGGCGGCGCCCGGTGGGGTGGCCTGCTCTGCGTGGGGGACGGTGCGGTGGCTGCCCGGTGGGCGACATTGGGCCGGCGCCGCGTCCTTCCAATCCGTCGGCCGCAGGCCGACACCTCATCTCTCCCCCTCAGCCGGCCGGCGATCGGTGATTTTGGCAAATGTGTAGAGGAAAACAGGCACCCCCCGTTTTCCTCTACACGAAAAATGACATTTTTGTCATAATTGGAGAGGAAAATGGCTACCCCC
>CABTYV010000019.1 GCA_902489145.1 uncultured Tissierellia bacterium
ATCCGATTTTGAAGCGGACCTCGCACATTGGTGTCGTGGTGGCAGAGAAAGAGACAGAGGAGGAGTAAGACGAATGGGTCAGAAAGTACATCCAAAAGGTTTACGCGTCTGTTATCCCGGCGGTTGTTGTCTCTCTGGTTTGCCTGTCCACGTCCTGCGCCCCGCTTGTTGCGGCGACGGTTGTTCATCGGCTGGGGCTTGGGCATCTCTGCTTCCTTCATGCCGGGCAGCACTTCACCGATGTAGATCCACACCTTGACCCCAATCGCACCGTACTGGGTCTTCGCGGTGGCTTCGCCGTAGCGAATGTCCGCGCGCAGGGTCTGCAGGGGAATGGAGCCTTCGCTATAGTGCTCTACCCGGGCAATATCGGCACCGCCCAAACGGCCTGCGCAGGAGGTCTTGATCCCCTTGGCACCGGCCCGCATGGTCCGCTGCATGGCTTGCTTCATGGCCCGACGGAAGGAGACACGATTTTCCATATCCTCGGCGATCCGCTCGGCTTGCAGCTGCGCATCGAGGTCCGGATTGCGTACCTCTTCTACATTGACCAGGACGGTCTTGCCGGTCAGCTTATCGAGGGTCTTCTTCAGATCATCGACCGAGGTGCCCCCTTTGCCGATCACGACGCCTGGCTTGGCGGTCTTGATGGTGACCCGAACCCGGCCCATGGTCCGCTCGATCAGAACATCGGAGATGCCGGCTTCCTTCAGCTCTTTATTGATATAGGTACGAATATCATGATCTTCCTTGATCAGCGCGGCAAAGTCGTTATCACCGGCAAACCAATGGGAGTCCCAATCCTTGATAATCCCGACGCGTAAACCTTTTGGATGTACTTTCTGACCCATTCGTCTTACTCCTCCTCTGTCTCTTTCTCTGCCACCACGACACCAATGTGCGAGGTCCGCTTCAAAATCGGATACGCCGCTCCTTTTGCCTTGGGGTGCCAGCGTTTCATCGTCGGCCCATCATTGGCCCAGGCCTTGGCGACCACCAGGTCGCTGCGGTTCAGGCTGAGGTTGTTCTCGGCGTTTGCAATGGCTGATTTCAAGACATCGGCCAAAAGTCCGGCCCCCTTCTTGGGGGTGAATTTCAAAATGGTCAAGGCTTCATCCACCTGCTTGCCACGGATCTCGCTGCAGATGTAATTGACCTTGCGAGGAGAAATCCGAACGTGTTTCGCTTCTGCTCTAGCTTCCATTCTCTTCCTCCTTATCTGCCTAGGCCGGCCGTCTTATCGGTCTTGCCGGCGTGGCCACGGAAGGTCCGGGTGGGCACGAATTCGCCCAGCTTGTGACCTACCATATCCTCCGTGATATAAATGGGGACGTGCTTGCGGCCATCATGAACTGCAATGGTATGACCCACGAAGTCCGGGAAGATGGTCGAGCGACGAGACCAGGTCTTAATCACTGATTTTTTATTGTCTTTGTTCAGGGCGTCGATTTTCTTCATCAGATGGTCGTCGACGAAAGGCCCTTTCTTTAGCGATCTGCTCATATCACCCTCCTACTACTTAGTCTTTCTTCTGCGAACGATGAACTGGTTGGAGGCCTTCTTATTGGCACGGGTCTTGACGCCGCGCGATTTCTTGCCCCAGGGGGTCATCGGCTGCGGACGACCCACCGGTGCGCGGCCTTCGCCGCCGCCGTGCGGGTGGTCAACCGGGTTCATAGCGGAGCCACGTACGTGCGGTTTCTTGTCCGTGTAGCGCATCTTGCCCGCCTTGCCCAAACGCACCAGTGCGTTATCAATATTGCCTACCTGGCCAATGGTGGCCCGGCAATGGAGGGAAATGAGGCGGAACTCGCCGGAGGGCATGCGGATCTGGGCATATTTGCCTTCCTTCGCCATCAGGCTCGCTTCCGATCCGGCGGAGCGAACCAGCTGAGCGCCCTTGCCCGGGTAAAGCTCGATGTTGTGGATAATCGTGCCGACCGGGATTTCAGAAAGCGGCATGCAGTTGCCGATCTGAATATCCACATTGGCGCCCGACTCGACGGTCGCGCCCACCGCCAGCCCGCGAGGGGCGATGATGTAGCGCTTTTCGCCATCCGCATAGTGCAGGAGGGCAATGTTCGCGGAGCGGTTGGGATCATATTCGATCGCCACCACCTTGGCCGGAATATCGACCTTGTCCCGCTTGAAGTCGATCAGGCGGTAACGGCGCTTGACGCCGCCCCCACGGAAACGCAGGGTGATGCGGCCAGTATTGTTGCGGCCACCGGTTTTCTTCAGCGGCGCGGTTAAGGTCTTTTCAGGTGCCTTTTTCGTAATCTCCTCAAAGGTGGACACCCGCATTAAGCGGCGTCCGGGTGAGGTCGGTTTATATTTTTTAATACCCATGACTTCCTCCCGTTTCCTTACATGCCTTCGAAGAATTCGATCGACTTCGAATCTTCTGTCAGGGTCACAATGGCTTTCTTCCAATCGGAGTCCTTGTAGGCATGCATGCCCATGCGTTTGTTTTTCCCATGGACATTGATGGTGTTGACTCTTTTTACCTTGACGCCGTCAAAAGCCTGTTCGACGGCCTCCCGGATCTCTGCTTTATTTGCTTTCTTATCTACCCGAAAGGTGTAGGTATGATGGCTCATCGCATCCATTGCCTGCTCGGTGATGATCGGGGCAATGATGATGTCATATGGAGATTTCTTCATTATTGAAATACCTCCTCAAGTTCCTTCACTGCCTCCTGGGTCATGATTAAGGAATCATACTGGAGCAGGTCGTAGACGTTGAGTTCATTGACCGGGATGGTCCGAACGCCGGGTAAGTTGCGGAAGGAGCGAACCACTTCCTTTTCGGCATCCTTGACCACCACCATGGCCTTGGGCTGGGCTTTGATGGCATGAAGGACCTGGACGGCATCCTTCGTGGAGCAGCGCTCCAGGCCGAGCTTGTCCAGGACAATCAGCTCCTCATTGCGAGCCTTCTGGGTCAAAACCGATTTGAATGCCAGGCGGCGAATCTTCTTCGGTGTGGTGTAGGAGTAATCTCTGGGCTTGACCGCGAAGATCACGCCGCCGCCCCGCCACTGAGGTGCCACACGGGAGCCCTGACGAGCCCGACCGGTGCCCTTCTGGCGATAGGGCTTGCGGCCACCGCCGCGGACCTCGCCGCGCGTGCGCGCCGATTGGGTCCCCTGACGCTTGTTGGCCCGGATATTTTTTACTACTGTATAAATGGCGTGGTCGTTGACTTCGACGTCGAAAAGGCCCTCGGCCAATTCAAGGTCTCCGACAACGTCGCCGGTTTGATTTAAAATAGCTACCTTCGTCATAGTCATCCTCCTTATTTGCTGGCCTTATGGGACTGCTTGACGATGACCAGGCCGCCCTTGGGGCCGGGAATGGCGCCTTTTACCAAAAGCATGCCATTTTCCTGATCAACACGAACCACGGTCAGATTCTGAACGGTGACTCTGCTATTGCCCATCTTGCCCGAACCCCTGGTTCCGGGAAAGACACGGGCCGGATAGGAGCCTGCCGCGCGCGCACCGGCAACCCGGTGGGATTTGGAGCCGTGTCCCATTGGGCCACGTCCCTGATTCCAACGACGAATGGCGCCCTGGGTCCCCTTCCCTTTGGAGGTCCCCACAATGTCAACCTGCTCTCCCTCTTCGAAGATGTCCACCTTGATCTCAGCACCGAGCTCAAAGCTTTCTCCCTCCGAGAGCGGAAGCTCGCGGACAACTTTCTTGACCGACACATTGGCTTTATTGAAATGGCCTTTTTCCGGCTTGTTGGTTCGGCTTTCCTTTTTATCAAGGTAGCCTACCTGAAGGGCATCATAGCCGTCCTTTTCCCGGGTTTTCACCTGTGTGACAAAAACAGGGCCGGCCTGAATGACCGTCACGGGCGTGACGACCCCATTTTCATCAAAAACCTGGGTCATCCCAAGCTTTTTTCCTAAAATTTCTTTCACCTTTTCCTCCTTAATTACAGCGGATCACCAAAGTGATCATCCTAACTATGGATTACAGCTTGATCTCGATATCCACACCGGCCGGCAAATTAAGCTTCTTCAATGCCTCCAGCGTCTTCGCATTGGGACGAATGATATCAATTAACCGCTTGTGGGTGCGCTGCTCAAACTGCTCCCGACTATCCTTGTGCTTGTGCGGAGAACGAATAATTGTAATGATCTCCTTGTTGGTCGGCAGCGGAATGGGTCCGGATACATCCGCACCCGAGCGCTTGCAGGCTTCGACGATCTTCTCTGCAGAAGCGTCGATGACCTCATGGTCATAGGCCCGAAGCCGGATTCTGATCTTCTGATTTGCCATTTCTTTCCTCCTTGGTTTATTTTGAGCTGATCCTTCAGCTCCTTCGTACCACGATACACGGGGCCGGGTGTGTCCTGGCTGGCCCGATAAAAAAGAAATACCGTGGTGCGACCGTCCAAATCGAGTTGGACTGCTCAGCCGGAATTCCCTCGCGATCACCGTTCCCTCTAGTGGATTGAAATCAACCCCTTTAGAGGTCCTTCGGCATCCGAGCAACCTCTAGCTTCATCGCCTTAGTATTTCAGGACACTCTCAACAGTATACACGAAAATAAGCAAAATGCAACATTTTTTTCTTTATGATCATTTCTTTTGCCGGCTGGGTGGAGCGTTTCAATGATCCATCCAGAAACCGTCCCCGCATGCGAGCCGATCAATGGATAAGTATAGAAGAATCTTGTATTATAGAAGTGTTTATTCAAATAGGGAAGAGTTAAAGATTTTATCAATTTTCCTTAACCGATCAAATTTTCGATTCTATGTTTTGCTCGGTGATATTCTCTTTACATTTCCGATCAAAGATTCCTTTTTTAATTTTAATCGGTCGCTTTTTTTGCATTTGCGCAAGCAATCGCTGGACCGGAGACGGAATGGAACCCTTCAGGAAGCGTTTTTAGGCCTTAGCGGGTTATATGCAGCGTATTCATACCAATCAAAATCGATTTTTCCCTATTTGCTCGGTGATGTTTCCTTAACCCTACCGATCAAATTTGAAATTTTTAATTTTGATCGGTTTTCAGCCACCTGCCTGGCCCCTGCCAGGCCGCTGATCCCATGTTTTCGGAGCCCCGGGTCCAGCCAATGCACTCCGCCCCCCCGTCCGGTCAATCCTCTCCGCCTGCCCTTTGCCCCAGCCCATTCAATCCCACTCCTCAAATCTTCCTTCTGCCCCTTGCGCTCCTTCCTCAAATCCTTTATAATAGACTTCGTTACTACTGCTTGGAAAATTAGCTCAGTTGGTTAGAGCATCACGTTCACATCGTGGGGGTCCAGGGTTCGAGTCCCTGATTTTCCATTTTGAATCCTCGTTTTACCGAAAACAGCCCGCATGGCCAATCACAGATGCCATGCGGGCTGTTTTTTTGTCTTGGAAAAGGCGGCCCTGCCAATCCTGCCGCCTAGCTATTCGCAACGAATTGGTTGATATCCTTAATATTTTTCTGGGTGGTGACGACGGAGACGTCATCCCCCACTTGGATCTGATCATCGCCGTCGGGAATGATGTAGGTGTTGTCCCGATGAATGCCAATGATCAGGACAGAGGGAATGAAGGAAATTTCCTTGAGGGGGCGGGCGGTGATGGCGCTTTCCTTTAAAATCTGAAATTCCATGGCTTCGACCTGATTGTGGACCATTTGGTAGAGGCGGATCATGGAGGAATCATGGGTGGCCTGGAGGCTGCGGGAAAGGCGGATCATCTTTTCGGCCAGCATCTGCTTGGGGGTGATGACCGTATCCAGGCCCAGCTGGGAGAGCTGCCGAAGAATGGTGGGGCGGTCCACCTTGGTGATGACCTTGGGGACCTTCATGGCCTTGGCATAGGTGGAAATGATGATGTTTTCTTCATCGTTGCTCTTGAGGGCCAGGACGGCATCGAAGGCGCCCATCCCCTCTTCCGTCAGGAAAAGGGGATCCTTGCTGTCCCCCGTCACCACATCAATCGTGGGATAGTCTAAGGCCAGCTTTTCAGCCGTTTTCTCATCATCCTCGATGACCTTGATGTATTTGAGGGCGGAATCGACCAGGTGCTTGAGCAGGTAATGGGTGAGCACGCCGCCGCCGATCAGGAGGGCCGAGCGAATGAGGATGGGATTGGCGCTCATATCCTTATAGACCAGCTTCAGATCCTCCCGCTTGCCCGTGATGTGAATTTTATCCCCGGCCTGGACCTGAAAGGTGCCGGTGGGGATAAAGACATCATCGCCCCGCTGGACCGCGCAAACCAGCATCCGGCCCTGGTAGCTGTCCCGGAACTGGATGAGGGTCTGGTTGCAGATCGAAGACTCCTCTGTCACCGTCATCTCAATGATGCGGATCTGGTTGTTGGAGAAGGACTCCATTGATTCAGCCCCAGGGAAATGGATGATTTTGGCAATGAGGGTCGCTGCATCCATCTCCGGATTGACAATTTTGGAAAGGCCCAGGGCATCCTGCATAAAGGACATATCCTCCAGGTACTCGATGGAGCGGACCCGGCCGTAGACATGCTTGACCCCCAGGTTGGAGGCCATGATCGAGGCAATAATGTTGGTCTCATCACTATTGGTCACCGCCAAAAAAACATCCTCTTCGGTCATATCAATTTCGCGAAGGACGCTGATGGAGGTCGCCGATCCCATGATGGCCTGAATATCATAGGTGGAATAAAGCTCATCGATCCGGTCCTCATCCGTATCGAGCAACACCACGTCATTGGATTCCCAGAGGGCCTCGCAGATGGACTGACCCACCTCCCCTGCCCCACAAATCACAATTTTCATCAAAACTCCTTCCTTCGGTTGGACCAGGTGCCCGGCATGAAAAGTATCAGAACCGGATAAATCTCCAGCCGTCCGGCAATCATGAGCACCGTCAATACCAGCTTGGAAAAGGGCGAAAAGGCGGCAAAGCTCTGAGTGGGACCCACAGCGGAAAGGCCCGGACCAATGTTATTAAAAGTCGCAGCCACCGCACTGAAGCAGGTCAGAAAATCGTCCTGCTGGATGGTGATCAAAAAGAGACCGACGACAAAAATGGCAATGTAGATAAAGAGGTAGACGAAGACACTGCGCACATACTCCCGAGAGGGCCTTTTGCCATCGATCGTGATGGGCTTGACCAACCGGGGATGCGTGGTATGCCACAGCTCCCGGCGGAAGGTCTTCAGATAAAGCAGGATCCGCGAGACCTTGATGCCGCCAGCCGTAGAACCCGCCATGGCCCCGATAAACATCAGGCCCAGCAGGATCACCCGAGGGAAAAGGGGCCAAAGGTCAAAATCCGAGGTTGCATAGCCCGTCGTAGTCATGATGGTCGACACCGTAAAAAGGCTGGCCCGGAAGGCCTCCTCCAAGCTACGAAAGAGGGGGGCAATGAAAAGCAGGATCAGCGTCACGGCGATGGCGATGATCAGAAAGTAGAGGCGAAGCTCCTCATTCTGGAAAAACTTCCGAAAGCGCCGACGGAGGAGGAGAAAATAGAGGTTAAAGTTCACGCCAAAGGCGATCATGCTGATGGAAAGCACATATTCCGCCGCCGGATTGTGAAAGGCCCCCACGCTTTCCGCTTTATTGGAGAATCCGCCCGTCCCGGCCGCCCCGAATGCATGGATGCAGGCATCAAAAAGGTTGAGCCCGCAGATCATGAGCAGGCCGATCAGGGCCGCCGTCATAATCAAATAGATTTTGTACAGCAGAAAAGCCGAATTTTTATTTTTGGCTTCCAGCTTGCCGAACTCCGGGCCCGGCACCTCAGCCTTCATGATATTAACCGACCCCTCCCCCATCTCCGGGGCCAGGGCAAAGGCGAACACCAAAATCCCCATCCCGCCAATCAGGTGAGAGAAGGACCGCCAAAAAAGCATGGACTGGCTTAGGCTCTCCACATTGGTCAAAATGGAAGAGCCCGTCGTGGTAAAGCCCGATGCCATCTCAAAAAGCGCATCGACCAGAGAAGGGATCTCCCTGCTGAAATAAAAGGGGAGGCAGCCAAAAAAAGAGAGCAGGAACCAGGACAAGGCCGTGATCACAAAGCCGTCCGTCAGAGTAAAACGGAGCTTTTGGGGCCCCAGCTTGATCAGGACAAGCCCAACCAAGCTGAGCAGACCCATGGGGAGTATAAATGCCAAAAGGGTCTGAAGGCCCTCCCGATAGAGCAGGCCCACCAACAAGGGAACGGCCATCAGGAGCGCTTCCAGCAGGCAAACCCGACCTAAAAATCCTACTACAACTCTTTTATTCAAAAGCCACCTCCTCCCCATCCAGGGGACAACACCTATAGTCTATCACGATTTTTTCAGGCAGAAAGATCCCCTGGCCCAAAAGTGAGCAAAAGACCCAAAACAAGAAGAAAGAGGACCCTCGACGCCAGGCGTCGAGAGTCCCCTTCGTACGAACGGGGTCACTCGTTCTTATTTCAGCTCGACCGTAGCACCCGCCTCTTCCAGCTGGGCCTTGATCTTGTCGGCTTCGTCCTTGGAGACCTTCTCCTTGATGGCCTTGGGGGCTTCGTCAACCAAAGCCTTGGCTTCCTTCAGGCCCAGGCCCGTGATGGTCTTGACGACCTTGATGACGTTGATCTTGCTGGAGCCAGCGGACTGGAGCAGGACGTCAAATTCGGTCTGTTCCTCTGCACCAGCATCCGCAGCACCCGCTGCTACCGGAGCCGCAGCAGCCACAGGAGCCGCAGCAGAAACACCAAATTCTTCCTCTAAAGCGGAAACAAGGTCAGAGAGTTCGAGCACGGTCAGCTCTTTGATTTCGTCGATTAACTTCGTTACTTTTTCAGATGCCATTGGTTCATCCTCCTTTAGGATCGCTTATGCCAGCCCAACTAGGCGGCTTCTTGTTCTTTTTTCTCTTTGACGGCGTTCAAGCCGTAGACTAAGCTGCTGAGGGTCGCCTTGCCCACCTGGGCCAGGCCTGCAATGGGCCCTTGCAGACCGCGCAGAAGCATGGAAATGAGGACCTCCTTGGACGGCAGCTTGGAGAGGGCCACCACCTTGGCCTGGTCGATCGCCTTGCCCTCCAGATAGCCCGCCTTGATCTTGAGCTGATCCTCATGGTCCTTGATAAACTCATCCGCAATCTTGGGGCCGGAAACCATATCCTCCTTGGAGAAGATAAAGGCATTGGGGCCGTTGAGCAGGTCGTCAAAGTCCTCGACGCCCAGGTCGTGGAAAGCCCGGCGTACCATCGTGTTCTTGTAGACCTTGTAGTTGACCTTGGCCTCGCGGAACTTGGCACGCAGGTCCGTAATATCCTGGACGTTGATGCCGGCGTATTCGACGATCACCACAGACTGCGCATTTTCAATCTCCGCACGGATCTCGTCCACCACCGCTTTCTTTTTATCTAACGTTGCTTCCTTCAAATTTTTTCACCTCCCCAGGCTACTTAAATTAAAAATCTCTCCACACGAAGACGCATGGAGAGACGGAAAATCGTATCATCCACCTCGACAGGATATTAAGCACGGTGTGCCCCTGTGGTCTTCGGTAGCCATTTAGAGATTATAGCAGATTCTGATCAATTTTTCAAATCATCTGGAAATTTATTTCAGATCCATCAGCGCCATGGTATCCAGCGGGATGCCCGGGCCCATGGTGGTGGCCACGGTGACGGACTTCAGATACTTGCCCTTGGATGAAGCAGGCTTGGCCCTAACGATGGTCGTGATCAGGGCTTCCAGGTTTTCCTGAATCGCGGCTTCGCTAAAGGAAGCCTTGCCCACCGGCACGTGGACGATGTTCTGCTTGTCCGTCCGGTACTCGACCTTGCCGGCCTTGGCCTCCTTGACCGCAGTCGCGACGTCCATGGTGACCGTGCCCGCCTTGGGGTTCGGCATGAGGCCACGGGGACCCAGGACCCGGCCCAAACGGCCGATCTGTCCCATCATATCCGGGGTCGCGATCGCTACATCGAAGTCCAACCAGTTCTCTTTTTCCACCTTCTCCGCCAGATCCTCTCCGGCATAGTCCGCACCCGCATCCAGGGCCTCCTGCACCTTGGCCCCTTTGGCAAACACGGCGACGCGCACATTTTGGCCGGTTCCGTTGGGCAATACAACCGTCCCGCGCACCTGCTGGTCCGCATGGCGGGAGTCCACGCCCAAACGCGCATGCAGCTCGATGGTCTCATCGAACTTGGCAACGGCCGTCTTTTTTAATAAAGCGGATGCTTCCGCCACAGAATAGGCCCCGTGCTTGTCCACGAGCTTGGCCGCTTCCTCGTATTTCTTTCCTCTTTTCGGCATATCTTCCTCCTTGTGGTACGAGCGGAAATTCCTCCCACTAGCTATTCTTCAACCGTAATGCCCATGGAACGCGCAGTTCCTTCAATCATGCTCATGGCCGTCTCTAAAGAGCCCGCATTGATGTCCGGCTTCTTAATCTCGGCGATCTTCTTCACCTGTTCCTTGGTCAGCTTGCCCACCTTGGTCTTGTTGGGCTCACCGGAAGCCTTGTCCAGACCCAGCTCTTTTTTAATCAGAACCGGCGCCGGCGGCGTCTTGGTAATAAAGGTAAAAGACCGATCCTGGTAGATGGTCATCTCTACCGGGATGATCATCCCATTTTGGTCTGCTGTTTTCGCATTGAAAGCCTTCACGAACTCCATGATGTTGACCCCGTGGGGGCCCAGGGCGGTACCAACTGGTGGTGCCGGTGATGCCTGTCCTGCAGGAATCTGAAGCTTGACAATTGCACTTACTTTTTTCGCCATCATATCCTCCTAATGGATACTGGTCGTGGTCAGTACGGGGTAAGCGCCCCCCTTCCACGCCAATCTCTTGTTTCTGAGGGAATCCCTCATTGAATGAACGCTACATCCTTGCTACGAGCAAGCTCGACGGAGCGTCCTGGTCTAATCGACTTCGATGTCGTCGAAGGAAAGCTCCACGGAGGTCTCCCGGCCAAACATATTGATCAGGCCCTTGAGAATCTCCTTTTCCTGGTGCACCTCCTCCACCTCTGCCGGGAAGCCGGCAAAAGGCCCATAGACGATCTCCACCTTGTCCCCCACCTGGAGGTCCAGCTGGCGGTGACGCGCCTTTTCTCGGACCCCAAATTGGGCAATCTCCCGCGGGGTCAAGGGCACGGGCGTGTTGGACGTGCCAACAAAGCCGGTCACCCCCTGGGTGTTTCGGATGAGATACCAGGACTGAGGCGTAATGATCATCTTGACCATCACATAGCCCGGCAGCATCTTTCTTTCCTTGACCACCCGCTCGCCGTTTTTCTTTTCCACCACTTCTTCCGTGGGAACCCGTACCGCAAAAACCCGGGCCGCCGGCTGCGTTTCGATCATGGTCTCAATCTTCGTCTGCACCTTGTTTTCATAACCGGAATAGGTGTGAATCACGTACCATTTGGCCTGGTCCGCGCCGCCCTCTTCCTTATGCTTTTTTGCATCGCTTTGATCAGGCTCTTCTTCGATCTCTAATGCGTCCGGTAAGTCTTTCCTATCATCCTGCATCGTGAACTACCTCCATCCGATTAGAGCACCAGACCGATCAAGCCTCCGAAAACCAAATCAAGCACCCAGCAAAACAGGGCCACGGCCAGTGCGATGACCAGGCAGATGATGGTGTACTGAATCGTTTCCTGACGGCTGGGCCATTGGATCTTGCGATACTCCGCCTTCGCCGCCTGCAATTTTCCGCTTGTTCTCTTTTCTGCCATACCCGTCTCCTTACTTGGTTTCCCGATGCAAGGTGTGCTTTTTGCAAACAGGGCAATACTTCTTTAGCTCCAGGCGTTCGGTCGTGTGTTTCTTATTTTTGGTGGTATCGTAGTTTCTGTTTTTGCACTCGGTGCAAGCCAATTTTACTTTGTCAGCCATGTAGACTCCTCCCTACTCCCAAAAGTTACCGGTTTGGCGCGTCGTCGCACCGCCTGCGCCTACTAGACCGGTACATCGTGATATCATAGCACAAGGGGGCAGGAATTGCAAAGCTTGTCCCTTTCCTTTATGATAAAAGCGTTTCAAACGTTTCTGTCCCGCCTCAGCGGCCGGGATCCAAAGCGTCCCGATCATCCGATTGCGCAAGCCGGAAAGGAGTCCCTATGCCAGCAAAGTCGCTTAACAAAATCCCGTCCGATCGACGGGCCATCGCCAAAAGGCTCTGGCGCCTGTCTTATCCCACCATGATTTCCTTCGGTCTGGAAAGCTTTTACGATATCGTCGATATGGCCTGGGTAGGGCAAATTTCCAAGGAAGCCCTTTCCGGCGTCACCATCTTTTCCACCCTCTATATGCTTTTCACCGTGCTCAACGAAATCGCCGGCGATGCCTCGATCTCATTGATCTCCCAATATTATGGCCGCGGGGAGCATGAAAAAACCCAGCTGGTCGCCGAACAGACCATCTCTTTTAAAGTCGTCCTGGCCTTCTGCTCCCTGATCCTCATGCTGCTGTTTATCGATCCCATCATGCGCTTTTACTCTTCTGACGCCAGGGTCGTCTCCGAAGGGCTGCGCTATGGCTATTTTCGGATCTTCTTCATTCCCGTCCTATTTGCCTCCTACTCGGTCAATACCATCTTTCGCTGTACCCAGGACACCGTGACCCCCATGAAAATCATGATCCTCTCGGCCGTCCTCAACCTCATCCTCGATCCCCTCCTGATGTTCGAACAGGTCCCCTTCGTGGGCCTGCCCGGCGCAGGACTGGGCGTCTTAGGGGCAGCCGTAGCCACCATCATTTCCTCTGCGGTCGCCTTCCTGTACGGCTTCACCCTCCTGCTCTCCGGGCGCAAGGGCATTCGGATCTCCTTCCGGGGGCTCTTTCGCCTTCACGCGGAAACCGACAAGAAGCTTTTCTTCGTCGGCCTGCCCACGGGCCTGCAGCTCTTCGTCCGCCAGTTTTTTAATGCCGCCCTCATCAAATTTATCGCTTCCTACGGGACCACTGCCATCGCCCTGGCCGGCATCAACGGCAAGCTCAACGGCTTCATGGTCATGCCCATCTTTGGCATGACCATGGGCGGGGCCACCCTGGTCGGGGCCGCCCTGGGGCGCAACGAGATCAAGCAGGCCGAAACCATTGCCCGGGTGGATGCCTGGGTTAATGCGGCCATGGTCGGCGGAGTTGGCCTTTTGACCTGCCTTTTGGCCCCCCAGCTGATGGGCCTGTTCAGCCAGGATCCGGTCATCATCCAAAACGGGGTCCCCATGCTGTATATTATGGCGGTGGATCTGGTCCTGATGGCCTTCGGCTTTGGCCTTAAGATCGTCTTTTCGGGCTCCGGCTATAACCGGCCCAAGCTGATCACCACGCTCCTCTCCCGCTGGGTCATACAGCTGCCCGCCGCCCTCCTGGTCGTCTACGTCTTCCGCCTGCCCCTGATCTATTTCTGGGCCACCTACGTCCTCGCCGATGCCTTCGACCTTTTGGTGAGCCTCTACTACTTCCGCCAGCCGACCTGGCGCTATAACCGCGTCTAGCGCTCCTCCGGCAGCATAGGCCGGCCCAGCCGGTAATAGGTGGCGGTCGAGAGGCCGATCAGGCGCGCCTCTGTCCCCGCCTGGGCATAGACCCGGGCCTCCAGGGTCACCAGCTTTCGCCCCTCCTTTACCACCCGGGCCTCGCAGCGGGCCACCGCCCCCAGGCGGATCCCCTCCGTAAAATGATACTGGATATCATTGGTCGTCACGGCCTCATCCAGGTAGACCAGGGCCAGGGCCATGGTCGCATCGGCAAAGGACACCAGGGACCCGCCCTGGGCAAAGCCGTAGGGGTTGGTGAGCGCCGGCGTGATGGGCATGCGACATACGGCAAGGCCCGCCTCGATCTGGTCGCTGATCAGACCGAGAAGCTTTCCAAAGTGATTTTCCTCCAGGCGAAACCGAATATTTTCTTGCTTGATCATGACTTCCTCCTAGGTCCAGCGGCGGACCCAACCTTGTAGCCCCACATTCAAACAGAAAGGCTTTTTATGACTGCTATCTCCCCTGAAAAAAGCCAGGCTTCCGACAGCTTTGCGGTTGCTTTTTTTATCATCCTATCCGGCGGTCTCCAGGATGCCTATACCTATTTGGGCCGGGGCGGCGTGTTCGCCAACGCACAGACCGGAAATATCGTCCTCCTGGCGACCGACCTCTTTCAAGGCCAAACCGGCCGCCTCCTCAATCGTTTGGTCCCCCTATCGGCCTTCCTCCTGGGTATTATCGCCGCGGAAAGCATCTGTTTTCATTTGAAAGAAGAGCGCCGCCTCCACTGGCGACAATGGGTCCTCCTCCTGGAAATCCTCCTGCTCTTTCTGGTCGCCTTCCTCCCCCAGTGGCTCAATCCCCTGGCCAATGCCCTGGTCTCTTTTGTCTGTGCCCTGCAGGTGCAAAGCTTTCATACCGTAAAAGGACATGTCTATGCCTCGACTATGTGCATCGGCAACCTTCGCTGCACCGCCGAGGCCTTTCACGCCTACCTCCGCAGCGGGAACCGCCGGATGCTTCAAAAGGCAGGCCTCTATTTGTCCGTCATTTTCTTGTTTGCCCTGGGGGCGGGACTGGGGAGCCTCCTCACCACCGCCTTCGCTTCCTATGCAATCCTCGCCTCCTGTCCCCTGCTTTTCGTGAGCTTCCTTTTGATGAACGAGGCGGACTCGAAACAATAGTAACTCGATACAATAGTAAAAGGAAGCGCCATAAAAAGAGAAACGGCCTGAAAGGATGCTTTCAGGCCGTTTCCTTTTGGATCGGAGTGAGAGGATTTGAACCTCCGACTTCCTGCTCCCGAAGCAGGCGCGCTACCAAGCTGCGCTACACCCCGTCAGGTCAAGGAACGATACTTTGTTATTCTAGCATAGTTTCCAAAAAGAAGCGAATTTTTTTATCGGATTTTTGCTTCCCTGGCAAAAAAAATCGCACGCCCGAAGGCGTGCGATTGATTGAATGTGATACTTGTATCGACTAACGACCAGCGATCACATCGAAGATCTGCTCAGCCACCTTGGTGGGGATGACATCCTCACCACCGACCAGGATAAAGTCGGTGACCTTGCTGTTCTTCAGGTATTCGATGGTTTCCTTGTCCAGCCCGTTGGGGTTGACCATGAGGACACCAGCGTTGTTTTCAGCAGCCAGCTTGCCGGCGACTAAGGCATCGGAGTAGCGAGTACCGCTGACCACGTAGAGCTTGGTCACATCCGCAAAGAGGATGGTGTTGGCCTTGGTGTTGGTCTCATAGCGGCTCTTGCCGGCGATGCGGGACACGGTGCTGACGTCGATGGTCGCCTTGGTGTTCTCCGCGATGACGTCCTCTCCGCCGAAGACCACCACGCGCTTGGCTTCACCCGCCTTGGACTTGGCCGACAGATAGTCTCTCGTAACCTTGGTCAGAGGAGCCTTGTCCGTCAAGAGGATGGGATAGCCATAGCGAGCAGCCGGTACGGAAGCGATCAGGGCATCGGGGAAGTTCCAGCCATTGGCGAGGAAGAAGGTGCCCATATCAGAACGATCAAGCACACTATCCTTGGCGCCAAGCTCAGCCGTATCAACAGATCCATTCTTCGCATTCATAATCATGTCGGCGGCGGAAATGGCGGTCTCAAAGCGGTTGTCGCCACCCACGCGGACCACGCGGCCGATGGATTCGAGCTTCTTGGAAACCTGACCGTCAATGGCGTTGGTCAGACCCATGACGATGACGTTCTTGATTTCATCATTGTGGGCTTCGAGGTAAGCAGCCGTTTCCTTGCTGAGCTCATTGGTTGCGGTCAAAAGGATGGGGGCATCGAAGACGTAGGCAAGACCGTTGGCGGTCAGGCAGTCTGCGAAATCATCCGCACGAGCGATGATGACATTGCCCTTCAGTCCGTTGGGATATTGTTCCTTCGCTACGGAAACAGCCGTTTCGAAGCGATTGCTGCCGGCCAGACGGCCAAAGGGCAGACGGGAGCCCGTCGTGAAGGTGAAATCCTTGAAGTTGTTCGCGATGTCCTCATCGGTCACCATGTAGGGGACGGCCGGAGAAGAAGCAAGCTCTTTGCCGTTCTCATCATAGAGGACGATGAAGTTCTTTCTTTCCAGATTCCTGGGGTTGAGCTGTGTGTTCTCTTCCTCATTGAGATAGACTTCTGTGGAGTTGGTCAGCGCAGCGGCCGGAATCTCCACATAGCCGTTCTCATCGGTTTTACCCGTGAAGACCGCTTCGCCCATCTTGGTCTCGCCAAAGATCTTGGACTCGTTGCTCAGAACCTTGACCGTAATGCCCGCAGCAGCTGCATAGGGCTTGGTGCCATCCTGATAGCGAACACGAACCTCGAAGGGGGCCGGTGCTGCATTGCTCAGGAAGAGGGAGATATAGCTGGTGTTGGGCGTTTCTGTCTGATCCAGCGGAGTCTTCAGCGAGAGGAAGGAAACCGAGGTGTAGGCATAGCCGCTGTCAGAGAGTTGTGCCTTGACAGCCACCACATCGTTCGCAGCAACTGCTGCAATGGCTTGCTTTGTAGCAGCATCCAGGAAGATCTGGCCATTGTCATCCGTTTGTTCGGTTGAGGTGTAAAAATCATCTCCCGTATCGATATAGTTCATGCCGGCATCATTGGTCATGACGTACTTGTCACCGTCTACCTTGACATT
This sequence comes from uncultured Tissierellia bacterium, assembly GCA_902489145.1. GTDB lineage: Bacteria > Bacillota > Clostridia > Tissierellales > Peptoniphilaceae > Kallipyga. Next base: position 16,568 of record CABTYV010000019.1, read on the forward strand.
GCTGATCACAACCTGAACGCCCTTTAAGGGCTTGCGGGTGACCTTGTCAAATACCGTGATGACGGTTTCCCCAAACCTGGCATTGCGGAAGCTGACGGCGAAGTCGCGGACGATCATGTTGGTGTCCTTGACGATTTTGCCTTCGGCATCAAACTTGACTTCGCCAAGCTTATAAACCTGTTGGCCTCTGACATAGGGGTTCTCAATGGACGGTTCCGCAATCTCAGCCGCATTAACCGGGTGATTCAGATCGTAGTGGTCTTCGCTCAGCAGGGCGACCAGGCTGAGCTTGGTGTAGTCCGCCACCGTAACGTTGCCCACCTTATCAGGCAGTCCTTTAAAGAAGACTGTTTCGGACCCCTCGATCCACTTTACATTACTCGTAGTCCCATCAAAGTTCGCATTTTCAAAGACGGGCGCCGCACCACCGGTGTAGACCCAGTAGAACTGAACATCGCCCTTGACGGCGATGCCCTTGGCGACCGAGCCATTTACATCGTTCCAGTCATAGACCTTGTTCAGGGTCATCTTGACTGTAACAGGGATTCTGGTATCTCCAGGCTGCAGCGTGCCTTCACCGGAATTATTTCCCGCAGCAAATGCATTGCCGGGAATCGCGGTGAGAATCATCGCAAGCGCCAGGAAGATCCCCAGAAGCTTTGAGAATTTCTTTCCCATTTTTTCCTCCTTTTAAAAGTTCAATCAAATTAACCTCTTGTGGGAAACCCCTCCATAGTGTTCCGGAAGGATGAAAAGGTGTCCCACTGGTTAATTCATAGTACCATAGAAAGGCTCCATTTTCAAACCCATTTGTTTTTTTGACCCCTGAAAAAGCTTTTTGGGGCCTTTTCCATTTGCCTATTCTATATAAAGAAAGAAAGGGTTTTCAGCTAAAAAAACGGGCCGTAAAAAAATAAAAAAAAGGAGGCCGGACGGCCTCCTTTTCTTTCTTATTTATCCTCGTAAGGGATGATGGCGATGGCCCGGGCCCGTTTGACGGCCTTATTCACATCGCGCTGGTGCTTGGCGCAGGTCCCGGTCACCCGGCGAGGCAGGATCTTGCCGGCCTCGGAGATGAAGGCCTTGACCTGGTCCACATCCTTATAATCTAATACCTTCTCCTTGTCCTTGCAGAAGGGGCAGACCTTTCTGCGGGGTCTGAAATTACGACGACTCATGTTTGTCTCCTTTTACTTAAAAGGGAATGCGGGCATCGTCCACGGGGCTGAAGTCTGCACTGAAAAAGGCATCCTCTCCGCCCGAAGGGGACTGGCTGTTCTGGGCCTGTCGATTTTCCGGCAGGGGGTCCGGTCCGCTCTGGGCCGAGCCCTGAGGGGCTTCGGGCTGGGCGCTTTCGTCCCGATCCTTCCAATCGATAAACTCGACGGAGCTGGCCACCACGTCGGTGGTGTAGCGGCGCGTGCCATCCTTGGCCACATAGGAGCCGGTCTGGATGCGGCCCTCCACGAGGACCCGCTTGCCCTTCCCGGTATAGCGGCCGATGGTCTCGGCGAGCTTGCCCCAGCTGATGCAGCCGATAAAGTCGGCCGTGGGCTGGTTGCGCGATTCCATTTCCTGTTTTTTCTCTCTCGACAGACGCCGATCCACCGCGAGGGTGAAACGGGTCATGGCGATCCCTGAGTTATTGTTATAGCTGAGTTCGGGGTCTCGGGTGAGACGGCCCATGATGGTGACTTGGTTCATCGCTACCTCCTAGGCTTACGCCTCCTTCTTGACAGTCAGATAGCGTAAGACGTTGTCCAAGATCCTGGCCCGGCGTTCGACCTCAGCGACGGTTTCCGGCGCGGCCTGATAATGGATCACGCAATAGAAGCCTTCTTTTTTGAAGTCGATCGGGTAAGCCAGCTTGCGGTTGCCCCATTCGTCAATGTTTTCCACAGAACCGGTCTCAGCAATGGCGTCGGTCAGACGATCCAGTGATTTCTTCCGGTCTTCTTCCGTCAGATCCGTTTTCAAGATGACGACCATCTCGTACTGATTCATACTTTCACCTCCCTTTGGATTTGCCCCGCTTTTGACACGGAGCAGAGATTGGTGTCCGGCAGGCTTTCCCTGCGAACATACCCCTACAGTATACTAAAACCTTCGGCCAATGCAAGCCCTTCCCCCTTCTTTTTTTTACACGCCCCTGCCTTTTTGTCCCAAAATGTCCCACTTTGTGTCAACTTTTATTTTTTCGCCTTCGGCCCTGCTTTCCAGGGAAAAAATCTGCTAGTATAAAGAACACGTAGGAAAACCAATTTCTTCCATGGGATGCCTTTTTGTGCCCCATGCGGTCTGCCCCTGAGGGGAGCGGCGAACTTTAGAAAGGAATCAATATGTCTCAATTTCCAGGCTTCCGTCTGGTTCAGGAAAAACCGGTCCAGGAGGAGCAGGCCCGCCTGCTTTTCTACCGCCATGAAAAAACAGGCGCCCGCCTCCTCCATTTGAAAAATGCGGATGACAACAAGGTCTTTGCCATCGCCTTCCGTACCCCGCCCCTGGGCTCCACGGGCAATTGCCATATTTTGGAGCACTGCGTCCTCAACGGGTCCGACCAATATAAGACCAAGGAGCCTTTTATGGACCTCCTCCAATCCTCGCTCCAGACCTTTCTCAACGCCATGACCTTCCAGGACCGGACGGTCTACCCGGTGGCCTCCCGGAACGAGGCCGATTTTCAAAATTTGATGGATCTCTATCTGGATGCCGTCTTCTTCCCCACCGTCCGCAAGGATGCGCGGATTTTCCAGCAGGAGGGCTGGCATTATCAATTGGCCCAGGCGGAGGATGAACTGACCCTCTCCGGGGTCGTCTATAACGAGATGCGGGGGGCCCTCTCCAGCCCCGAGGGGCAGGTCTTTCAGGCCATCGCCAGCCATTTCTACGCCGGCACCCTCTACGGCGAAAATGCCGGCGGGGATCCCTATGTGATGCCCACCCTGTCTTACGACCAGTTCATCGATTTCCATCGCCGCTATTACCATCCGTCCAACGCCTTCCTTTTCCTCTACGGGGCGATCGAGGAGACGCCCACCTTCGAGCGGATCGGACGCTACCTGGACCGCTTCGAAGCGCGGTCGATCGATTTTCCCCCGGCAATGCGCCCCCAAAAGACGGGGACCGAATATGCGGAGGCACCTTTTTCCCTGGCGAGCGGCGAGTCGGAGGAGGGGCAGGCCTATCTCTCCATGACCTTTCCCATTGACCAGGCGCGGACCGATGAGGGCCGCCTCCTCTATGAGCTCCTGGGCGATCTCTTGATCGATTCCGAATCGTCCCCCCTTCGCCGGGCGCTTTTGACGGAGCTGGGGGCCAAAGATGTCCTGGCGGATGTATGGAAAAATCAAGACATTGCCTTTTCCATCATCGTAAAAGGAGTGGCGCCGGAGCGGCGGGACGCCTTTGTCTCGATCGTGGACCGGGAGCTTCGGGCCATGGTCGAGGCGGGCCTGGAGGAATCCGTTGTCCAGGGGGCTTTGACCAGCCTGGAATATGACCTTCGGGAGCGGGCCGGCCTTCCGACCAAGGGGATCCGCTTCCTGCTCCTGGCCCTGGAGGAGGGGATCTATGGCGTCGATCCCACCCCCCGTCTGGCCTACGAGGCCCCCCTTTCGAAGGCGCGTAAGATGGTCCAAGAGCAGGCCTGGACCCAGTACATCCAGGAAAAGCTGGTGGAGGCGCCCTACCGCCTGGTCATGGTCCACCGGCCGGAGGCGGGACGCAATGCCAAAAGAGATAAAGCCCTCCACCAGGCCCTGCAGGAGTACAAGGCGGAGCGGTCCGATCCGGAGCTGGCTGCGCTGGTCCAGCAGACGCAGGCCCTGGCCGATCGGCAAAATCAGCCGGATAGCCCGGAGGCCAAGGCAACCATTCCCACGCTGAGCCGGTCCGACTGGCCGACAAAGGTGCATACCATTCCCCGCCAGCTGGCCCGCTTCGGCCAGGACCTCTACCTCCTCCACCCCCTGTCGACGGCCGGCATCACCTATCTGACCCTGGTCTTTGACCTCAGTCATATCAGCGAGGAGGAGGCGCCCTATGCGACGCTGGCGGCGGATCTCATGGGCCGGCTGGACACCTACTCCCACTCCTACCAGGCCTTCCAGACCCTGGAGGACCTCACGACCGGCGGCATCCATGCCACTCCCCGGGTCTATGAGCACAAGCAGGGGGCGGGCTTCCAGCGCAAGCTCTTCCTTTCCTCTAAGTTTTTGGGGCTGACCCAGATGAAGGTGGGCCTGGATCTCATCCGCGAGCAGGTGCAGGAGACCCGCTTTGAGGATCTGGCCCGCATCCAGGAATGCCTCCAGGTCATTCTCTCCGGGATGGAGATGAGCATGGTCCAAAACGGATCCACGCTGGCCCTCCACCAGGCCATGGCCGGGGTGAGCGCCATTGCCCATTACAATGAAAAGCTCAAGGGTCTTTCCTATTACCAGTGGCTGAAAAAGCTCAGCACTTCCCTGACGGAGGAGGCGGTCCAGAAAATCAAGCAGGTCTACCGCAAGCTCACGGCGGCGCCGATGCGGATCGTGAATCTCACGAGCGTGCCGGACCATCTGGATCAGGCCCAGCGGCTGGTGATGGCCATGCTCACCCACTTCCAGCCCCTGGCCCAGACTCCGGCTCCGGTCAACTTCCAGGCCCGGCCCTCCAGAAGGGCCTACTCGCTCACCTCCGACACCCAATTTGTCGGCCTGGTGGCGCGCCTGGACGAAAAAAAAGCGCCCTATAACGGGCGCTTTCAGGTGCTGGCCAACCATGTGACCAATACCTATCTCTATAATGAGATTCGGGCCAAGGGCGGGGCCTATGGCCAGGGCCTGACCCTGGCCTCCAACCAGCTCCTGACCCTCCACTCCTACCGGGATCCCCACCTGCTGGAAACGGTCCGTACCTTCTATGCCCTGCCGGACTTTTTGGACCGGCTGGACCTGACTCAGGACGAGCTGAACCGTTCGATCATCGGGAGCTTGGGGGCTCTGGACCAGCCCATGACGGAGGCGCAGAAGGCCCGCTTCGATCTGGCCAACTACCTCTGGGGCCTGGACAAAGATTTCTACCAACAGCAGATGGAGGAGATCAAGGCCACGCGGCCCCAGGACCTCCGGGCTCTGGCCGCCCCCATTCGGTCGGCCCTGGAAACAGCCAGCATTGCCGTTCTGGGCGCTTCGGAAGCCATTGACCAGGCGGGCGACTTCTTTGAGGAAAAAACGGCCCTGTAATGGCCAGGGCCGGGGCCGGCTTTAGCGGTCCATTTTGGTCCAAAGCCTGTTGGCGGCCAAAAAAAAGGCCAGACAGAGGACGATCAGGCCGGCCGTGCCAGCAATAGCCGGCCCCTGACCCAGGAGGGCCCGGCTTTCAAGGTCATAGACCGAAATGTGGTTCCAGGACAATCGCTGGATGTCTACTAAATAAGAGGATTGTGCAAGGGGAGCCAGGGCCATGGCTCCCTTTTTAAAGTCATAATACAGCGGAATCAAGCGGTTTACGGTATAAAGGAGGCGGTCTACGCCCCAGATCCCGACCGTAAAGAGCAGGGGCCGGAGCAGAGGGAGGCCCAGGATGAGCCCGCTGTTTTTTTGAATGTGATGGAGGGCCGCCCAGAGAAAAACCATGAAGAAGTAGACCATGGACCACCAGAGGACAAAATAGGCCAGCTCATTGAAATCCAGGCCAAACCAGCCCCGAACGAAGCCCAGCAGGTAGCCCCGGTCGACCATGGCCGAGCGCATGGTCTCAAAAAGAGGCTTGAGGGAATGGTCCTCCAGGAGGAGGGTGAAGAGCTGGGTGCCGGCGAAAAAGGCCAGGGCCAGGACCAAAATTGCCAGCCACTTGCCCAGGATGATCTTGCAGCCTGAGAGCGGAGCTAAAAAGGTCTTTAGCCCGGAGCGGCCTTCAAATTCCTGGCCGATGTTGTTGGATACCAGGAGAAAGAAGGCGACCACCAGACCGATCTGGACCAGAAAGCTGACCAGCAGGATGATTTCAAGCGTGGAGATCCGCCCCCTGCTTGTGCTCAGATCGGAAGAGCACACGTCTGAACTCCAGTCACAACTC
>CABTYV010000020.1 GCA_902489145.1 uncultured Tissierellia bacterium
AGGAATTTTTTCGTTTGATTAAGGAGAAGTGGTATTTCATCCTCGTCGGCACCCTTCTGTTAGGGGGGCTGGCCTTCTTCTATGGGCAAGGCTTTAGCGGAGGCGAGGGGACGACGGCTGAAGAGCAAAGCGCTGGTCGGACCCTCCTTCAGGAGCGCTTTAAAAACAAGCCGGCCACCTTTGAGTTTACGGCCATCTACCCGGACGGCACCTATTTCAACAACGGTGATTTGGTGGACGCCTATTTCAGCAGCCTCGACGGGATCAAGCTCGCCAAGGAAGCGACCGGCATTGACCTTTCGGATTGGTACCAGGCGGAGCGGCTTTTCTTCAACGTAGCCAAGAAGGACCTGCGCGGGGGCTTTTTCGATGATCGGGATCGGTCCTCTTCGATTCACAAGGTCTATGTCAATATGGGGAAGAACTCCGAGGAAAATCTAACGCTGGCAAAATTCTACTACAAGACCATTATGGATCATAAGCTGCCCATGATGGATGGCACCACGATCTACTCGATTTCAGAGCCGAAGATTGAAGCACATGATTTGGACGCGTCGGGTCATCCTTACAACCTGCCGGACGATCTTAGAGCCGATGAAACGTTGGTTTCATCCAAGGTAGTGACGGTGGCGGGGGCCATTGTGGGTTTTGTCTTATCCTTTGGCCTGCTTTTTCTCTACTATACGTTTAAGGACACCATCCGCTACGCCTTCCAGTATAGCTGGAATTTAGAGGATGTTTTCCTCAGCTTTCACCGGAAAAAGAAGGAGGATCGGGAGCGCCTGCACCAGATTTTGGAGGTGCGACCCAAACGGCTCCTGCTGGCCGAGGAGGGTAGCGGCTTTGAGGGCGCGGTTTCAGATCTCATGCAATATCCACCGGAGGCAAAGGAGGTCGAAGTCATTTCCATTTTGATCCAAACCGGCAAGACCCATCGGAGCTGGTACAACCTACAAAAGGAATTGGCGAAGCGGTACGACTGTCCCATCGAGATCGTCCATGTAATTGGCTAAATGGGCCGCGTATGGTATGATAAGGCATTAAAAACATCTGCAGGAGGCAAGCATGAAGGATGTATTGATTCAAAAAATAGAGGAAAAATCACTTCGTTGTGCCGTCGTCGGACTCGGCTATGTGGGCCTGCCCCTGGCGGTCGAGATGGCTCGAGCGGGCTATCGGACCCTGGGGATTGACGTGATGAAAGAAAAAGTGGACCTGGTCAGCCAGGGGAAGAACTATATCAAAGATGTGGCGGATGAGGATCTCAGCCGCCTGGTCTCGGAAGGACGTCTGGAGGCGACGACGGATTTCGCTCGGGTTTCGGAGATGGATTTCATCGCCATCTGCGTGCCGACCCCCCTGGATCAGCATGAGGTGCCGGATATTTCCTACGTCAAATCTTCTACGCAGTCCATTGCCCCCTATCTTACAGCGACGAGCATGGTCGTATTGGAGTCGACGACCTATCCGGGGACGACCGAGGAGCTACTCCTGCCGATTTTGGAGCAGGCCTCGGGCCTAAGCTGTGGCAAGGATTTTTACCTGGGCTTCTCTCCGGAGCGCGTAGATCCGGGCAATGCCCAATACCATACCAAAAACACCCCCAAGGTTGTCGGGGGCGTGGGCGAAGAGGCAACGGAAACCATCGCTGCCTTCTACCGGTCCTTCCTGGAGGGCGGGGTCCATACCGTTTCTTCTCCGGCCGTAGCCGAGATGGAGAAGCTGCTGGAAAACACCTACCGCAACATCAATATTGGCCTGGTCAATGAGTTGGCCATGCTCTGCCACCGGATGGGGATTTCCATCTGGGAGGTGGTTGATGCGGCGAAGACCAAGCCCTATGGCTTTCAGGCCTTTTATCCGGGCCCGGGCCTGGGGGGACACTGCATCCCGCTGGATCCGGCTTATTTAGCCTGGAAGGCCAAGGAATATGCCTTCCATACGACCCTGATCGACACGTCTATGACGGTCAATGACCAGATGCCAGCCTATACCGTTGACCGGGTAGCGGGCTTGCTCAACCGCCAGAGCAAGGCGGTTCAGGGGGCCAAGGTGCTTCTTTTGGGCGTGGCCTATAAAAATGATATCGATGATTATCGGGAAAGCCCGGCCATTCCTGTCTACCGGCTCCTGGAGGAGCGGGGAGCAGTTGTTTCCTTCTATGACCCCTATATCCCGTCCTTCCGAGACAAAAAAGGCGAAGTCCAGGGCCTGAAGGAGTTGGATGCGCAGACGCTGGAGGCTTGTGACGTGGTGGTGATCACGACCGGTCATAAGGCATTTGACTATGCCTTCCTTTGCGACCATGCTCAGGCGATTTTTGACAGCCGCAATGCAGTGCCAAAAGAGCTGGCCAAAGATCACGTAGAATACCTGTAGACGATGAATATCTGGATCTGTAACAACCACGCTATGCCGCCGGTATATGGCGGCCTGGCGCGCCATTATTATTTCGCAAAAAACCTGCAGGAAAAGGGACACCGCTTCCGAATTATCACGGATTCCCAGATTCATAATACCCCCAATAATATGGTCGAGCGGGGCGAATTGATGCGGGATGTCGACTTTGACGGTGTGCGCTTCACCTTTGTGCGGGGGATGTCCTACCGGAAAAATGACTATCGTCGTATCCTCAATGGCCTGCAGTTCAATCATAACCTGGGCAAGGCCATGGAGGCGTTATACGAGAGTGGAGACAAGCCGGATGTGATCTATGGCTCTTCTCCGGCCCCCTTTACGCCCCGGGCGGCCCTTTCCTTCGCCAAGGCCCATCAGATTCCTTTTATCTTTGAGGAGCGGGACCTATGGCCCCTTTCCCTGGTTCAGTATGGGGAGCTAGAAAAAAAGCGCTGGTCGGCCCCTTTTTTCGCTGCCCTGTATCGGCTGGAACACCGCCTTCATCGGGAGGCGGATGCCTCCATCTTTACCATTGCGGGCGGCAAGGACTACCTTCGGGATCGGGGCTGGACCGATGTGGATCCCAACCGGGTCTATTACATCAACAATGGCGTGGATTTGGCGGAATATGAGGCCAATCTGGCGCAGGTGACCTATGAGGACGAGGACCTGGATGATCCCCTGACCTATAAGATCGTCTATACCGGGTCGATTCGGATGATTTATGAAATTGACCGGATTTTGGACCTGGCGAAAAAAGTAGCCCCCCTGCACCCGAAGGTCCGTTTTTTCTTTTACGGGGAGGGGCCGGAGCGCCCCCGCCTGGAAGAGCGGGTCAAAAATGAGGACATTGGCAATGTCTTTTTCAAGGGCAGGGTTCAGAAGGCGCAAATTCCAGCCATCCTGGCCCGGGCGGACCTGGCCCTCAAGCACCACAAAAAGGTTGGTCTCAACCAATATGGCTCCTCCAACAATAAGGTCTTTGAGTATTTGGCTTCCGGAACGCCCATTTTTTCAACGGTTTGGAACAACCATTCGGTGATCCGAAGCTATGATGCGGGTCTGGAGTGCAAGGACCAGTCCCTTTCCACCATGCTGGCAGGCCTGGAAACCTGTCTATCCTGGGACGAGGCCGAACGGGCCCGCCTCCAGGCCAATGCGAAAAAGGCCGCCCAGCAGTTTGATTTCAAGATCCTTAGCGATCGTTTGGAGCAGATTTTATGGACCTTAGTCGAATAAAACAATATTTTGGTTTTAACCGCAAATCCTGGCTGGCCATTTTCTGGGACCTTTTGCTTTGGAATCTGGCCTATTTTGGCGCTCTCTGGATCCGGTTTGATTTCCGCTATTCAACGATTCCCTATGAGCTTTCCTTGAAAATGCTGCCGCTTGCGCCCCTCTTCTCTCTGGTCGCCCTTGTGCTTTTCGCCTTTTGCAAGCTCTATTCCAGCATGTGGTCCTATGCGACCCTGCGGGATTTCCTTCGGATCCCCCTGGCCTGTCTTTTGGCCGTATTGACCCATTTTATGGTCGAGCGGGGCGTTCGGACGGGCTACTGGATTCCCAATGGCTACTTTTTGATCGAGTTTTTTCTCTCTGTCATTTTTATCGCCGGCCACCGCTTCGTGTATCAGATTTTCCATTTGGTCAAACGGAGCCTGCAGGGCAGCGACCAGCATAGCATGCAAATCCCGACCATAGTGATCGGAGCGGGCGAGGCGGGACGGTCCATTGTGCACGAGATGAATGGGTCCGGTCGTGTGCCCAACCGGGTTGTGGCCCTGATCGATGACAATCCGTCCAAGCTCGGTAAGATTTTGGAAGGAGTCCGGGTCTTTGGTGGCCGGGACCAAATCAAAAAGGTGGTGGACCAGGAGGGCATTCAGGAGATTGTACTGGCCATTCCTTCGATCGATCACAATGAGCAGAAGGAGCTTTTGGATATCTGCCAGGAGACCAATTGTCGGTTAAAGATTTTGCCTGGCATGTATCAAATCATCAACGGTGAGGTGTCGGTTTCCAAGCTTCGGGACGTCAATATCGAGGATTTGCTGGGGCGGGAGCCGGTGACGATCAATTCAGATGAGATCGCTTTTTACGTGCACAACAAGACCGTCCTGGTGACTGGGGGCGGCGGGACCATCGGCTCGGAGATCTGCCGCCAGGTGGCCAGCTTTGCCCCGAAAAAGCTGATCGTTTTTGATATTTATGAGAACAATGCCTATACCCTGCAAATGGAACTGCAGCGCAAATATCCTCAGCTGAACCTGGCCGTTCTGATCGGCTCGGTGCGCAATCTGGACCGCCTTCAGGCGATTTTCCGAGAGGAAAAGCCGGACATCGTCTACCATGCGGCCGCTCATAAGCATGTGCCGCTGATGGAGGTGTCCCCCAATGAGGCGGTAAAAAATAACGTCTTCGGCACCCTTAATACGGCCATGGCGGCCGACGCAGCTGGGGTCAAACGCTTTGTGTTGATTTCCACCGACAAGGCGGTCAATCCCACCAACGTGATGGGGGCGACGAAGCGGATGTGCGAGATGATCATCCAGTCCTACAACAGTCGCTCGAAAACGGATTTTGTCGCCGTTCGCTTCGGCAATGTCCTGGGTTCCTCTGGCTCTGTCATTCCGCTTTTTAAAAAGGAGATTGAAGAGGGTGGACCGGTGACGGTGACCCATCCGGACATTGTCCGCTATTTCATGACCATCCCGGAAGCGGTTTCGCTGGTGCTCCAGACGGGCGTCTATGCCAGGGGCGGGGAGATCTTCATCCTGGATATGGGCAAGCCGGTCAAGATTCTGGATATGGCCAAAAAGTTGATTCGTCTCTCCGGCTACCGGCCCATGGAGGATATTCCCATCGTCTTTACCGGCCTTCGGCCGGGCGAAAAGCTCTATGAGGAGGTCCTGATGGCGGAGGAGGGGCTGCAGATGACGCCGAACCGCCGCATTAAGATTGGAGAGCCAATCGACTTTGACGAGCAGGCCTTCCTGGACGCCCTGCCCGCCCTGAAGGAGGCGGCCTACGAGGAAGTCGACAATATTCGTGACCTGATTTCCAAGCTGGTTCCCACCTTCAAGGTTTCGGTCAATGGGATTCCTGAGGATTATGAGGCCTACCAGCAGGGGCAGGAGGCCAGGCAAGCCCAGGAGCAGAAATCGTAAGAATGAGAAAAGGTGAACACTATTCAGTCAGCGGGCTGATCAGCCCAGCTGCGGAAGAGTGAAGGGGGCCTGTGGTCCCAAGGAGGCAAGTCATGCAAAATCATTCCGTTCCTTTTTCGCCGCCCGATATTCGACAAGAAGATATTGATGCCGTGGTGGAGACCCTTCGGTCGGGTTGGATTACGACCGGTCCGAAGGTGAAGACCTTTGAAAAAGAGTTGGCCGCCTACGTCGGGGCGGAGGCAGGGGTAGGCCTTTCCTCCTGCACAGCCGCTCTGGAGGTGGCCCTCCGTCTGCTGGGTATTGGCCCGGGAGATGAGGTGATGGTGCCTGCTTATACCTATACGGCCTCCGCTTCGACCATTCACCACGTGGGGGCGAAAATTGTCTTCGTGGACAACCTGCCGGGCAAGCTGCAGATGGACCCGGAGGCCATTGCCCGGGGGTTGAGCGAGCGGACCAAGGCCATTGTGCCGGTCGATGTGGCCGGGGTGATGGAGCAATATGACGAGATTCGTTCGATCCTGGAGGACCATCGCACCCTGTTCCGCCCGGCCAATGACCGCCAGGAGGCCCTGGGACGCGTTGCAATCTCCGCGGATGCGGCCCACTCCCTGGGCGCCCGCCAGAAGGGCCGCTTTGCCGGCGCTGTCGCTGATCTGACCTCTTTTTCCTTCCATGCGGTCAAAAATTTGACCACTGCGGAGGGCGGGGCGCTGCTTTGGCGCAAGGGCCTGCCCTGGGACAGCGAGGACCTTTACAAAAGCGTCCAGCTTCTGACCCTGCACGGCCAGAACAAGGATGCTTTGACCAAAAATAAGATCGGTGGCTGGGAATATGACATTGAGCTGCCTGGCTACAAGTACAATATGACGGATATTCAGGCAGCCCTGGGCCTGAGCCAGCTGGCTCGTTACGAATCCTTATTGGCCCGCCGCAGGGCCCTGGTTGAGCGCTATGACCAGGCCCTGGCCCCGCTCGGCTTTGCTTCGATTGCCCACTCGGGGGCAGATTTCACCTCCTCCTGCCACCTCTATATCACCCGCCTGCCGCGCGGTGGGGTTCAGGAGCGCAACCGCTTCATCGAGCGCATGGGGGAAATGGGCGTCGCTTGCAATGTCCACTACAAGCCCCTCCCCATGATGAGCGCCTACCGCGCCCTCGGAGCCGACATCGCTCACTATCCCAATGCCTATGCCTTCTATGAGCGGGAGGTGACCTTGCCCTTGAATACCACCCTCACTGATGAGGATGTGGATCAAATCCTCTCCTGTGCCCAAACAGCCGCCCGCGAGGTTTTGGGATGCTAAAGCGCTTTGAGGACCTGCCCTCCTTTCTGCAAACGGAGGCCGTCCGTCCCTACTACGAGTATCTGGCAAAAAAAAGGGGACAGCTGCTGGCCAAGCGCTTTTTGGATATCCTATTGGCCCTCCTATTGATCCTTCTGCTGTCCCCTCTTTTGATCCTCTCCGCCCTGGCGGTCAAATGCTCCTCCCGGGGGCCCATTTTCTATCTGCAGGAACGCGTCACCCAGTACGGCCGCCATTTTCGTATTTATAAATTTCGCACCATGGTGCCGGACGCCCAAGCCTTAGGCGGGGCAGTCACCGTCGAAAATGACCCGCGTGTGACGCGAGTGGGCTACTGGTTGAGACGCTTTCGGCTCGATGAGTTTCCCCAATTTTTCAATATTTTAAAAGGGGACATGACCTTTGTCGGGACCCGACCTGAGGTGCCCGAATTTGTCGATGCCTATGATGATGAGATGCGGGCCACCCTCCTCTTGCCAGCGGGCTCCGTCTCTACCGCCTCCGTGGCCTATAAAAAAGAATCGGATCTCCTTCAGGGCGTCAGCGACCCCCATCAATTTTATATTGAAGAGATCCTTCCGGAAAAAATGGCCCTCAACCTGTCGGACCTCCGGCAATTTTCCCTGGCCCACGAGCTCAAAATTCTGCTCCAGTCCCTGGCCTCTGTGGTCGACCTGTAGGTCAGGGATTGGACAGGCCTTTTCCCGGGCCAATGCTACATAGTTATGCGTAATGGCCTGATCTCTTGTATATTTAACTGTTTTTCCGCTCCCTTTGAAACTAGGTAAGTTTTCTTTACCGAGTAAATAGGGAATTCGGGATTTTGCTCGGTGAACCGAACGTAACTTTACCGTGCAAATTTTAAATTTTCATATTTCATCGGTAAAGTATCATTGTCGAATTGTCCCTTCAGAAAAGAACAAGACGTTTTTGATTATTTTTACTTTATATAATTGCCTCTTTCTCTGTGCGGGCCATTTATGCAGCCCTTTTTTGACCAATCAAATCTCTATTTTTCCGATATGATCGGTGAAGTTTTTTTAACTATACCGATCAAATATCAGATTTGCTGATTTGATCGGTCAGGCGGGCCGTCCCAGGGGCCATGCGCCGTTCATCGCTCCAGGGCAATGGTCCGGGGGCCACCAGAAGAGCGTTCCCGAGACCGCCCAAAGGCCGTCTCACGCGTCGCCCGCCAGCCCGGTCAATAAGTTATGAGACTGGATTTGCATTGTGAGGGCGAGCGTGCTATAATTTATAGGCTATTCGAAAGAATCTTTCAAGGTTCGAAAGTCTACAGGGAGAAGAGGTGAGTGCAGTGCAGAAGGAGATCCAACCTGAATTTTATGAAGACGCCAAGGTCACTTGTGCTTGCGGTAACACGTTTACGACAGGCTCGACGAAAAAAGAGCTGACCGTCGAGGTTTGCTCCGCGTGTCATCCGTTCTATACAGGAAAGCAGAAGACGGCGGAACGCGGTGGCCGCGTCGAACGCTTCAAGAAGAAGTACAATTTAGACTAGGATGTCACAAAGGCCAGCGCTCGCTGGTCTTTTTTCATGGAAAGGCTGACCCGAAATGACCAGCGCCAGAGGATTGGAAGAAAGGGTCGTTCGGGTCACAAGCAAGGAAAGGGGGAACCATGCGCCTGCGGGATGCGATTCAGGCCTTGCCGGAGGGGGAGGGGCTCATTGCCCTGTCCTACTGGTTGGGTTGGCCCCTGGGCAAGGTGCGTCTTTGGGCCGGGCGAGCGGGCAATGAGGCCCTGCCGGAAGCGCTCGCAGCAAGGATGGCGGAGCTGATTGACCGGCGGCAGGCGGGAGAGCCCCTCCAGTACATTTTGGGCCAATGGGATTTTTACGGGCGGACCTTTCGGGTGGATGCGCGGGCGCTGATTCCCCGACCAGAGACGGAGCGACTGGTGGAAGCGCTGCTTCGGCGGGGGATTGGCGGGAAAAAAATATTAGAGATTGGGACAGGAACGGGTATTATACCAATAACCCTCTACTTGGAAGGGCAAGCGCGGAAGGAGCCGGCGGCCGGGATTGACGCCGGGGACCTTTCGCAGGAGGCCATTGACCTGGCTCGGGAAAATGCGCACTTGCTGTTGGGGCCGGAGGCAAGGGCAGCCGAGGAGACGGGGGCGCTCGTTTTTCGTGTAGGGGATCTTTTTGTGCCTTTTGCGGGACCCTACGATTGGATTGTGTCCAATCCTCCTTACATTGACCCGGCTTTGGCGGACCACTTGCAGAAGGAGCTGGCCTATGAGCCGGTCATGGCCCTCTATGCCGAGGAGGCCGGACGGGCCTTTTACCGCCGCTTGATCGGCGAGGCGCCGGCTTACCTGCGGGCAGGGGGAGGAATGCTCCTGGAGATCGGAGCCGATCAGGGGCCTTTTGTTCGTGACCTGCTCCGGGACCGAGGATTTGAAGGGATTGAAATCCAACAGGATTGGAATGATAGAGACCGAATGGCCTTCGCATATTGGAGGCAGGGGAGGTAGGATGTTTGAAAATTTGAAGGATTTGGACCAGCGGCTGGTCCAGATGGAAGCCCGGTTGGCTGATCCGGCGCTGATTGCGGATATGGAGGCCTGGCGAAAGGTCAATCGGGAATATGTGGACCTCAAACCCATTGCCGAGGCGTATGGGAGCTACCGGCGGGCCCTGGAAAAGATCGAGGAGGATCAGCTTCTGCTGGAAGAGGCGGAGGATCCCGACATGACCGCCATGCTAAAGGCCGATATGGAGGAAAATCGGACCCTGCGGGATCAGAAGGAGCAGGAGCTGAAGCTCCTACTCATTCCTAAGGATCCCAATGACCACAAAAATGTCATTGTGGAGATCCGCGCGGGCGCGGGCGGAGATGAAGCAGGCCTTTTTGCCGGGGATTTGGTCCGGATGTACCATATGTATGCCGACAAGGCGGGCTATAGCGTGGAAGAGATTGATTCTCAGGATCAGGGGATCGGCGGCGTTCGGGAGGCCACCTTCATGCTGAAGGGCGAGGGGGCCTATTCGCACATGAAATATGAATCGGGCGTTCACCGGGTCCAGCGAGTGCCGGAAACGGAATCCTCCGGCCGCATCCAAACCTCGACCGCTACGGTGGCCGTCCTGCCGGAGGCCGAGGAGGTCGATGTGGAGATTGATCCCAATGATCTTCGCATCGATGTATTTCGCTCGACTGGCCACGGAGGCCAATGCGTCAATACCACCGACTCAGCGGTTCGCATTACTCACGCGCCCACGGGGATCGTGGTGACCTGCCAGGATGAAAAGAGCCAGATTAAGAATAAGGCCAAGGCCATGCAGGTGCTGCGCGCCCGTCTCTATGAAAAAAAGATGGAAGAGCAGCAGAAGGAGCTTTCCGAGGACCGCAAGAGCCAAGTGGGGACGGGCGACCGATCCGAGCGGATTCGGACCTATAACTTTCAGCAGGGGCGGGTGACCGACCACCGGATTAACCGGACCATTTACCGCCTGCAGGATTTTCTGGACGGAGATATTGAAGAGATGATCCATGCCCTCCAGGTAGAGGATCAGATGAAAAAACTCGATATTATGACCGAAAAGACAAAGGGAAAGTAAAGGGGGATCCATGGACAAGACGGCATTTTGGACGGGACTGGAAGGTCATTTGCGCACGGATTTTTCAACCACCAGGGACCAGGCGACCAAACACGAGCTCTATGGCGCCCTCTCCAGGACCATCATGGACCTCATCCAGGAGGATTGGATGAGGAGCCGGGAAAAGATGGCCAAGGAGCGCAATGAATACTATTTTTCAGCCGAATTTCTGATCGGTCGCGCCTTAGGCAATAATTTGCTCAACCTGGGCCTGTATGACGAGGTCAAGACCCTACTGGCCGAGGCGGGACTGGATTTGGAAGAGCTGGAGGATGAGGAAGAGGACGCTGCCCTGGGCAATGGCGGCCTCGGTCGTCTGGCTGCCTGCTTTATTGACTCTGCTGCCTCCCTGGCCCTGCCCGTGCAAGGCTACGGCGTGCGCTATGCTCAGGGCATTTTTCAGCAAAAATTTGTTGACGGCTTTCAGAAGGAATTGGGGGATGACTGGACCCGCCACGGGGACTACTGGTCCATCCGCCGGGAAAAATTCGCCCGCCCCGTCCGCTTCCGTGACCAGGATGTGCTGGCCGTCCCCTACGACGTGCCCGTCGTCGGATACCAAAACGGCATCGTCAATACCCTCCGTCTCTGGCAGGCCGAGCCCATCGACAGCGGCTTTGACTTCGACCTCTTCAACAATTTCAAATACGCCGAAGCGATCGCAGAGAAGAACAAGGCCTCGGACATCACCCGGGTGCTCTATCCCAACGATATTCAGCGCGCGGGCAAGCTATTGCGGCTCAAACAGCAATACTTCTTCACTTCCGCCTCCATCCAGGACCTGATCGCTCGGCATAAGCGAAGCTTTCCGGAGGACCGTCAATTTGATCATTTTTCCGAGGTAACCATCATCCAGCTCAATGACACCCATCCGGTGATCGCCATTCCTGAGCTGATGCGGATCCTGATCGATGAAGAGGGCATCTCCTGGGAGAAGGCCTATCAGATTGCCAGCAGGGTCTTTGCCTTTACCAACCACACTGTGCTCCAGGAGGCACTGGAAAAATGGAGCCTGGATCTTGTGGAAGAGGTTTCCCCCCGCTGCCTGACCCTCATTCAGGAGATTGATGCCAAAATGGTCCAGGATTTGGAGGACCGCGGGATCGAACCAAGCAGCCTGGCCCGCTACCGCATTGTCCATGATGGCCTGGTCGAAATGGCCTATTTGGCCGTTTGGATGTCCAGCTCGGTCAATGGAGTCGCCAAGATCCATACCTCCATCCTCAAAGCCGAGACGCTTAACCAGTGGTTCCGACTTTTCCCGGAAAAATTCAACAACAAGACCAACGGGGTGACCCCCCGTCGCTGGCTCCAGTATGCCAATCCGGCCCTATCCGACTTCATCAGCCGCAAGCTCCAAAGCGATGCCTGGAAGCAGGATCTCACCCTGCTCAAGGGCCTGGAAGCCTTTATGGATGACGCCGAGACGCTTGATGAGCTTAATGCTATCAAGCAGAAGAGCAAGGAAGCCCTGGCGGCCTATGTGGCAAAAACCGAGGGGATCGAAATTAACCCCCGGTCCATTTTTGACATTCAGATCAAGCGCCTCCACGAATACAAGCGCCAGCTGCTCAACGCCTTCCACATCCTCTCCCTCTACCACAGACTGAAGAAAAATCCGGGTCTGGATATCATGCCCCGCACCTTTCTCTTTGGAGCCAAGGCCGCGCCGGGCTATTTCCGGGCCAAGGCCATCATCAAATTTATCAATGAGATCGCCCACCAGGTCAATGCCGACCCGGATACCCGAGACAAGCTCCGGGTCGTCTTTCTCCAAAACTACCGCGTTTCCTCGGCGGAGAAGCTCTTCCCCGCAGCGGATGTTTCTGAGCAGATTTCCACGGCTGGTAAGGAGGCCTCCGGCACCGGCTGCATGAAATTCATGATGAATGCGACCCCCACTTTGGGGACCTACGATGGGGCTAACATTGAGATTTTCCAGGCCGCCGGGGAAGAAAACAACTACCGCTTCGGAGCTACGGTCGAGGAGCTGGTTTCCATCGCCGATACCTACAACCCCAAGGAATATTATTTTAAGGATCTTGCCATCAAGGAAGTCGTTGACGCTCTTCTGGATGAAAAGCACTACCGGGACAATGGCACCTTCATGTTCCTGGATATTTACAATGCCCTGGTCAATCCCCATAACGGCGAGCGGGGCGACCAGTACTATGTGCTATATGATTTCAAGTCCTATGCGGAAGCTCAGGAGCGGATCGATCAGGACTACCGGGACCGCCGCGGCTGGGCCAGAAAATGCCTGGCCAACCTGGCCAACTCCGGCGGATTTTCCTCCGACCGGACGATCAGCGAATACGCTCGGGAGATTTGGCACATTCGGCCCATCACGGAGGACTAGGCCCTTCAAGCGGGCGATGCACGACCGAAAATTGAAAAAATCTTTTCCCAGGGAAGGGGAGGCAGCCGCTTGTTGGCCCCCCTTCCTTTTTTCTTTTCCAGCCGGCCTTTTTTTGATAGAATAAAGGCAACCTAGAGGGGCTTTTCCCCTGATCCTGCTTGGCCCATTTTTGCAAAATGGGGAGCACTTCTTCATAATTTGATCTTAATGATTCAATAGGATAGCCGAGTATTGTTGACTCAAAATCCATTCGAACGAGGAGTACCTATGAAAAAATTTATCAGTGGCTTCCTGGGCATATTGTTCACGGTGGCAATGATTGTATTTGCAGGCATTTTACAGTATTTCAACCTGCTGGTCTTCTGGCAGCGGGTGACCCTGCTCTTGCTCTTTTTAATCCTGGGCATCATGGCTTATCACGGCATCAAACACCGCAGCCTGATCACCTCCTTTATTTCCACCCTTATATTGGCCCTGGTCATTTCCTTTTCCTCCGTCGCCGCCTATTCCATCCTGTCCCTTTACTCGACCCTGGGTCGGATGAATACGCCCCAGAGTGGCGAGCAGGTCAAGATCAACGAAAAAGAGGTAGAAGATCATATCGAAGAAGGCTTTCATATTTATATCAGTGGGATCGATACCTGGGGTCCCATTGCCCAGGAGTCTCGATCTGACGTCAACCTGATCGTTTCAGTCAATCCCAAGTCGGGCCAGTCGCTCATTACGACCGTACCGCGTGATTCCTATGTGAAGATCGCTGATGGGGGCCATGACCAGTACGATAAGCTGACCCATGCGGGCAATTATGGCATTTTTTCCTCCATCCACACCCTGGAAAACCTATTTGACATCAAAATTCCTTATTATGTCCGGGTCAATTTTGACTCCCTGATCAAGATGATCGATAGCTTGAATGGGATCACCATCGAAAATCCCCGCCGCTTCAAGGCCGAGGGGGTCACCTTCCCCAAGGGCAGGATCCAGCTCAACGGCAAGGAGGCCCTCATCTACGCGCGCGACCGGAAGCATATGGAGGACGGGGAGCTGCAGCGGGGGCGCAACCACGTGATGCTCCTCCAGGCCATCATCAAGAAGTGTCTTTCGCCGGCGATTTTGGTCAAGGCCAACGACCTGATGTCCATCATGGCCGACAATATGCAGACCAACATGCCGCCCGTGCTCTTAACGCGCCTGATCAATCAGCAGCTTTCCTCCGGGACCAATTGGCAGTTCGACTCCGCCCAGGTCAAGGGGACCCCTCGACAGGACCTCAAGTCCTATGCCATGCCCCACCGCCACCTGTATATGTACGAGCTGGATGAGACGTCTGTTTCAGAAATTGCCGGGCGGATGAAGGCGGTCACCGGCACAGAAAACCCCTACAGATAGGCTCTGAGGCATTTGAAAATAGAAAGGATGCGCATGCGGACGAAGCGAGGCAAAAAGTCATGAAAGACTATCGATCGATGAAGGTGATGGCTCTCAAAGAGGAAGCCCGGGCTCGGGGCCTGAAGCAGGCCTATAAATTTAAGAAAAAAGAACTGATCGAATGGCTGGAAGCCTTGCCCGACCAGGCACCGCTTTTGAAACCGGTAGAAGCGGCACAGGTCCAGCGGGAGGTGGTCGAAGGAGCCGGAGCAAAGGATGCCGATCAGGAAGCACCGCAGGCAAAAAGTCCGGAAGAGGACAGCGAAAAGGACGCCCACAAGGAAGGGCGGGCCCGCAACCTCCCCTCGGCCTCCGGGAAGCTCGAGGTCATGCCCGACGGCTACGGCTTTTTGCGGACAGTGGCAGATGAGGAGGGGGACCGGCAGGATTATTATATGCCGGCCAGTCATATCAAGCGCTTCAACCTCAAAAGCGGCGACATCATCAATGGCGTCGTGGGGGAGATTCGCGATCGGGACCGCTACGCCCCCATCATTTTTGTCAATACGGTCAATGGCACGTCCCCGATCGAGTACTCCAACCGGACGGATTTTGATGACCTGACCCCCATCTATCCCGATGTGCGCCTGCGGCTAGAAAGTGGACCAGAGGATGTATCCAACCGGATCATCGACCTGGTCGCCCCCATTGGCAAGGGGCAGCGCGGCTTGATCGTATCGCCCCCCAAGGCGGGCAAAACGACGATTTTAAAAGGGATTGCCCATGCCATCGAAAAAAATGATCCCTCTATTTTTTTATTTATTCTCTTAATTGATGAGCGACCCGAAGAGGTCACCGATTTTGAGCGTTCCGTCAATATTTACCGCAAGGCGGATGACCCCGTTCGCACCGAGGTCATCGCCTCGACCTTTGATAAGATGGCCCAGAACCATATTGAAACGGCGGAAAGGCTCCTGGACCGGGCCAAGCGTCTGGTGGAGTCGGGTCAGGATGTTTTTATCCTCTGCGATTCCCTCACCCGCCTTTCCAGAGCCTATAATATTACGACCGCCCCCTCCGGGCGGACCCTCTCCGGGGGCCTGGATCCGGTGGCTCTTTATCCGCCCAAGGCATTTTTCGGCGCCGCCCGCAACATTGACGGCGCTGGCTCCATGACCATCCTCTGCACCTGCCTCACCGATACGGGCTCCCGCATGGACGATATGATCTATGAGGAATTTAAGGGGACGGGCAATATGGAGGTGCATTTGAGCCGGGACCTGGCCGAGATGCGGATTTTCCCGGCTGTCGACCTGTTTGCCTCCGGGACCCGCAGGGACGATCTGCTCCTGGAGGATTGGGAGGCCAAGGCGGTCCTCAGCATCCGCCGGGAGGCCCGCCAGAGCGACGAGATCGAAATCACGAATCAATTTATCCGTCTCATTCGCAATACCGCATCCAACCGGGATTTTTGTCAGCTGATCAACAACAAAGCCAAGAAGCTTCGCTAAAAGGAGGCAGCATGAAACGTCATCTGCGATTGGGAATTGTCCTATCAGCCTTTCTTTTACTGACCGCCTGTGGGGGCGGCGCAGGGAGCCGTACCCCCGGTACTTATGTGGGGGAGGGGCGTGGATACAACCGGGATCAGCCCATCCGCCTGTCCGTGACCATTGATGAGAGTGGGGCCATTTATGAGTTGAAAATTCTCAGCCATAAGGAGACCGAGGAGATTGGTGGCAAGGCCCTGGAAAGCCTGGTCACTGCGGCTAAGGAAAAAAATTCCGCAGACCTGGATACCATCAGCAATGCCACAAGGACTTCCGAAGGCTTTCGTCAGGCCCTGGAAGCGGCATTAAAACAGGCGGAAAAAAAGGGCCAGTAGGAGCGCCTCCTGGAAGGAATGGCGCAAATTCATGCTTTTTCTTTGAACTTTTCGGATTTTTTGCTATAATGAGACGATATTGGAATTTTAACAAGGAGGACCTATGTCAAATTACAAATTAACTGTACAGGCGCGTGAGGCTGTAGGGGGCAACCGCGTAAATAAGCTGCGGACCCAGCAGATCATTCCTGCCGTAGTCTATCATAGAGGCGAAGAGACCGAAAATGTTCAGGTGGATGAGAAGGCCTTCAACAAAGTCTACGCCAAAGCCGGGACTTCGACCCTGGTCGATTTGGATCTGGAGGGCCAGACCCTGACCGTCCTGATCAAGGAGGTTCAGGCCCATCCGCTTAAGGGGACGCCCCTCCATGTTGACTTTCAGGAGGTCAATATGAACGAAGAGGTTCGCGTCGTCGTGCCGGTTGTGCTGCGCGGCAGAGACGATATTCGCGTCCAGCCCTCCGTCCTCCTTCAGTTCCTAGATGAGATTGAAGTCACCTGCCTGCCTGCGGATATTCCACAGACCGCGGAGGTGGAGGTCAGCGAGATGCAGATTGGTGACACTAAGACGGTGGCCGATTTGGATATCGCGGCCAATGACAAGCTGCATTTGGAGTTCGAGCCGGAAGAGCCCGTCTGTGCGCTCAATATGCCGGAAGAGGAAGAATTGCCCGAGGAAGCTGGCGAGCTCAGCGCTGCAGACGTGCCAGAGGTGGGCAAGGAAGAGAGCAAAGAGGAAGAAGCCTAAGGCGGATGCCAATTGCGGACGATTTCAAGGAGGTAGGGGGACCTGCCTCCTTCTTTTATTAGAAAGGATGGATCTCATGAAGCTGGTCATTTGCGAAGATTACGAAGCGATGAGCAAAGAAGCGGGGGCCCTGTTTCTGGACCGGATTCGGAAAAAGCCGGACCTCAGACTGGGCCTGGCGACAGGCTCAACCCCGGAGGGCCTCTACCGGGTCCTGGTAGCGGCCTACCAGGCGGGTGAGTTGGATTTTTCCCGCGTCGTATCCTACAACCTGGATGAATACCTGGGCATTGACCGGGCTCATCCCCAGTCCTACCACTATTTCATGAAGGACCATCTGTTTTCGGCGGTCAATATTCCCCTCGAGCAGACGCATTTCCCCGACGAGGAGGAGGAGCCTGGCGCCTACGATGCCCGCATCGAGGCCGATGGGGGCTTGGATCTTCAGGTGCTGGGCATCGGGCAAAACGGCCATATCGCCTTCAATGAACCGGCGCCCGCGCTTTCTGTCCCCACCGCTCGGGTGGACCTTTCTGAGTCCACCATTGCAGCCAATGCCCGCTTCTTCGACCGGCCGGCGGATGTGCCGCGCCATGCCATCTCGATGGGGATGGGCACGATTTTAAAGGCCAGGGAGCTGGTCATCTTGGCCAATGGGCCGGCCAAGCGGGAAGCGGTGGCCAAGCTCCTGGCGGGGGACCAGGTGACGACGCAATGGCCCGTCACCCTCTGCCTCCTCCATCCCAATTGCACCCTGTTCGTCGATCAAGAGGCCGCTGGTCGCTAAAGGTTCAGGAGGCACCCCCTTGTCCCACTTGCTTTTTTCCTTTCAAGTTGTCTGCCCCCTCTTTATTTACATGGGCCTGGGGGCCCTGCTCAAAAAGAGCGGCTGGTTTCCCGCCCAGCTGGGGGACCTCCTCACCCACCTGGTCTATCGTATTTTTCTGCCCCTCTATCTCTTCCTCTCCATCGGCACCCACCCGCTTCCGGGTGGGGCGGAGGGCGGAGGGGGCATGGCCTTTCTGGCCCTTTTTGCAGTGTGCGCGGTCCTTTTGACCTTCTTTTTATTTTGGGCCCTCTATGACCACCGGACCATGGACCGCCGCCAAAAAGGGGTGATGATTCAATCCAGCTACCGGACCAATTTTGCCCTATTTGGCGTCGCCCTCAGCCAGTTGATTTTAAAGACCGACCAGGGGAGCCTGACGGCCCTGCTTTTGCCCTTTGTCATTCCGCTGTTTAATGTCCTTTCCGTCTTTATTCTGGCTTACTACAGCGCAAGCGTCTTTGAGCCTAAAGCAGTGGTTCAAAAGCTAGCCCACAATCCCCTGATCCTGGGCATTGTCGCAGGCCTTTTGATCCACCTGCTGCCTGGCCCCCTCCCAAGCTTCCTACTCCTGCCCCTGGACCGCCTGGGTCAGGCTGCGACCCCCCTGGCCCTCCTGGCACTGGGCTATAACTTCACCTTCCAAAGCCTTCGCCACTACCGAGCGCTTCTGGTGGAAAGCCTCTTGATTCGTCTTCTTTTTGTGCCAGCTTTTTTTCTGGGACTGGCGCTTTTGCTGGGCTTTCGAGGGGAAAGCCTCGTTGCCCTCCTGACCCTATTTGCCTCGCCCGTCGCGGTCTCCTCCTATGCGATGGCGGAGGGATTGGGACAGGACGGAACGCTGGCGGGTCAGATCCTGGCCGCCAGCTCCGCCTTTTGCGGCTTTAGCCTTTTTCTTTTCCTCAGCCTCCTCCGTTTGGGCGGCTTTCTTTAAAAGCCCGGGGGAGGTCCGTTTCTCAAAATAAAAGAGCGCCGGTCAAGTCTTCCTTGACCGGCGCTCTTTTTTGGATTGGCTGGACCCAGGAGGGGATCCGCCATTATTTTCTTTGTGCCCAGGCCCTTTCAAAGGAGCAAGGGACCAGCAGGGACCGATTAGGCCTGCTTCTTGACCGATTCGACGATGGCATCAGCCAGGGCGTCGAGGTCCTTGTCGGCATTTTCATTGACCGAGGACATGAAGGAGACCTCGCTGTTGAGATAGTACATCTCGAACATCTGGTCAATGAGCTTCTTCATCTCGGGGGCCGAGTTGGGGGCCCAGGTTCCGTTTTCAATGATACCCACATTGCGCTTCTGAACGTTGAGCAGCATCATATCGTGGAGGAAATCCTTCATGGGCGGATAAACCTCCAGGTTATAAGTGGGGCAGGCCAGGATCAGGTGGCCGACCCGGAAGATCTCCGAGATCAGGTTGGAAACCGGGGTGGAGGAAACATCGAAGACGCTCACATCGGTGACGCCGCGTTGGACGACCTTGGAGGCCAAAAGCTGGGCGGCATTTTCCGTATTGCCGTACATGGAACCGTACACGATCATGACGCCATTGTCCTCAGGTGTGTAGGAAGACCATTTGTCGTACTTATCCAGGATATAGCCCAGATCTTCTCTCCAGATGGGTCCGTGGAGGGGGCAGAGGATCTTGATGGGCAGGGTGGCAGCGGTCTTCAAAACGGCCTGGACGTGGGGCCCGTACTTACCGACGATGTTGGTATAGTAGCGGCGGGCTTCCGAGAGCCAGTCCCGATCGAAATTAACCTCGTCGGCGAAGAGCTTGCCGTCCAGGGCCTTGAAGGAGCCGAAGGCGTCAGCGGAGAAGAGGACGCCATTGGTCGTATCCAGCGTGACCATGGGCTCGGGCCAATGGACCATGGGGATGGCCACGAAGGCGAATTCATGCTTGCCGGAGGAGAAGGTATCGCCGGAAGCAACGGTGATGCGCTTGTGGCATTCAAAACCGAACTGGGTCATGAAGTAGAAGCCCTTTTCGGTGGAGATGACGGTGGCTTCCGGATGGCGCAGGAGGACCTCCTGGAGGGAAGCGGCATGGTCCGGCTCCCAGTGGTTGATGATGATATAATCCAGGTCTTCTCCGTCCAATACATACTCGAGATTTTCGATAAATTGACGGCCGAAATCCCATTCTACGGTGTCAAACAGGACGTTTTTCTCATCCTTTAATACGTAGGAGTTGTAGGAAACGCCTTCTGGGATGAGGTGAATATTTTCAAACAGGTGGGTGCGGTGGTCATTGACCCCGATCCAATAAAGATCATCGACAACTTGACGAACATTGTGCATATAGAACCTCCTCTATAACGATGCAAGGTGTAACATTTTAAAAGGGACTAGGCGCTGGGGAGGGTCTTCTCCCCAGGCCGTTTTCAATTATTCCGCCGGAATGTAGGACGACTTGGGATCCCCGCACTTGGGGCAGAGGTAGGTATCGGGAATCTGATCGAAAGGCGTACCCGGGGCAATATCGGATTCATAATCGCCCTTTTCCGGATAATATCTATGGCCACAACCGTTGCAGACGTAAACGCCGGAGGCGGTCTTCGGATCCTGAGGGACATTGCGTTTCTTCTTTTCGAAGCTCTTGGCTTCATGGCGCTTCTGGCCTTCGTCCAAGGCTTTGGTCAGGAGGGGCATAATCGTCATCACATCGCCCACGATGCCGTAGTCCGCATTGGCGAAAATGGGGGCCTTGGGATCGGTATTGACCGCTACGATGGTCGCCGCATCCTTAATGCCCTTTAGGTGCTGGCCGGCACCGGAGATGCCCATGGCCAGGTAGAGGTTGCCCTGGAATTTCTGTCCGGACATCCCAATATAGCGTTCAATGGGGACATACTGGAGGTTTTCTGCCACCGGACGGGAGCTGGAAACAGCGGCGCCAACCGCTTTGGCAAGCTCGACCGCCACGTCCATATTTTCTTTGGGGCCAATGCCCTGGCCGATGGAAACCAGGCGCTCCACCTCCGTCACGGTTGACCAGGGGTCGACCGTCGTATCGAAGCTGTAGCCATCCTCCTTGAGGTGTTTGACCAACTCCTGCACCTGCTCCTCAGGGCTGCCCTCGATCATGATGTTCTTTCTGGGTCCTGTTGCGCCGCCGGCACCATGCTCTTCGCTCTCTGCCGCTCTCTTCTTTTTCTTGCCCAGCTTACCAACCGTCTGGCTGGCAATGACGATGCGCATGACTTCATTGGTTCCTTCATAGATCTGGGTAATCTTCGCATCGCGGTACATCCGCTCCACCGGCAGGCCCTTGATGAAGCCATTGCCCCCATGGATCTGGAGGGCTTCCGAGGTTACCCACTCCGCCGTATCCGAGGCAAAGAGCTTGGCCATCGCCGCTTCCTTGGTGTACTTGCCATGGTTCGTTTTCAGCTCGGCCGCGCGATATACCAAACCGCGAGCTGCTTCAATGGCCGTTTCCATGTCCGCTAATTTGAAGGAAATGCCTTGATTGGCCGCGATCGGCGCCCCAAACTGTTTTCTTTCTCTGGCATAATTGACCGCTTCCTCGAAGGCCCCCTGCGCAATGCCCAGCGCCTGAGAAGCGATCCCGATCCGTCCACCATCCAGGGTCTGCATGGCGATCTTAAAGCCTTCGCCTTCTTTGCCGAGCAGGTTCTCCTTGGGCACCTTGACATCGGTGAAATGCAGCTCTGCGGTCAACGAGGAGCGAATGCCCAGTTTGTTGTAGTCATTGGGGAAGGTAAAGCCGTCCCAGCCTTTTTCCACAATAAAAGCGGAGATGCCATGGGTGCCTTTTTCGGGTGAAGTCACAGCGAAAATGACATAAGTATCCGCCCGATGGCCATTGGTGATGAAGATCTTGTGGCCATTGAGCACATAGTGATCGCCGTCCAAAACAGCCGTCGTCTCCGTGCCCGAAGCATCCGAGCCCGCGTGCTCCTCGGTCAGACCAAAGGCGCCAATCTTTTCGCCCTTTGCCAGCGGTACTAAATATTTTTTCTTCTGTTCTTCCGTGCCAAAGGCCCAAATCGGCCAGGAGCCCAAAGAGGTATGGGCAGAGCAGATAACGCCGACCCCACCATCCACACGAGAAAGCTCTTCTACCGTAATGGCATAAGCGGTCGCATCAAGACCCTGGCCACCATATTCCTTCTCATACGGGATCCCCAAAAGACCCATTTGGCCCATCTTCTTGACCGCTTCCTCCGGGAAGGTGCTTTCCTGGTCCCAGTTGAAGGCATTCGGTTTCACTTCCTTTTCCGCGAAGTCGCGTACTACCTTCCGCAGCGCTTCATGTTCCTTTGTGGTTAAACCCATAAATTCCTCCTTTTCACCTGCGTTCCATAGCCCTTGGCCCCTGCCTCACTACCTGCAAGAAAGCGCAACGGCCCAATCGAGTACAGCAAGCCGGAAAACCTTCACCCACTCCCGGCCACACTCTGCCATTCTTATAGCCCATTGCGCCAATCTCAACCAACCCGCAGGTAAAAATCAGCAGTAGCAAATCCATAGTAAAATCCTATGCTTTTATCATTATACATCAGAAAACGTTTCATGCGCACGAATTTTTGTAATTTTTTCGTGCGCCGGTGGAGGGGGGTATTCATCAAAATAGAAGCAGAGCGCCCCTGGAGGGGGAGCCTCTGCTTGGTTCCAATCCGTCGACAAAGGCCGACTCCGCATCGAATCAGATCGCTGTCCGCAGGCCGGCGCCGCTTTTTGGCCGTTCGTTGGAGGTTTTGGGCAAAGGTGTAGAGGAAAACAGGCACCCCCTCGTTTTCCTCTACACCTGCCGTCGGTCAAGCCGAAAAACCACAAAAATCAGATAGAAGGGCGGCGACCGCCGCCCCTCCGCTACCGCATACGATAGATGTAGGGCAGCCTTCGGCTGCCCCTCCATATAAATACGAAAAGAGAGGAAGTCGGGCCCAGCCCGACTTC
>CABTYV010000021.1 GCA_902489145.1 uncultured Tissierellia bacterium
AAAAATAAAAAAGGGATGGGGGGAGTGCGCCGCCCCACCCCTACCACATGCCATAGTTGAGGGGCAGCCCGAGGCTGCCCTTCCGCTCGAAAAAAGAAAGAGAGGAAGTCGGGCCCGGGCCCGGCTTCCTTCTACTTTTCTTCCCATAAGGAAGCGCCCCCGACTGGGGGCGCCTCCGCAGGGCTCCAATCGTCGGCCGCAGGCCGACTCCGCTTGGGGCTTCGCTTGGCGGTCGAGGCTTGTGCTCATGGTGAGGAGGCAAATCGCCGCCCCAGCCCCCTAGCCTGCCTCTTCATTTTTCATGATGCCGAACCTTTCGTACAAAAAAGCTCCTGTAGTTTTCCCACAGGAGCTTTTTGCGAAGTCTTGCTGCCTACTTCTTCAATTCCTTTTCCACTTCCGGTCCAATTCTTAGAGCTCCGCCCACAAGGGTGATCCAATCGGGTTTTTGAGCCTCGATGTAGGCTTTCGTTTCTGCGTTCAGATGTTGGTGTGAAGTGAGCAGAATAGGTACATTCCGCATCCCGGCCACCGGTCCGATGATGAGCGCGTCGGCGAAGACTTCACCAGAGGCGATGTACAAGCCCTTCGCGTTCTTAAAGCCATATTCCGCAACCGCCTTGGCCGTTCCATAACGGTTCAACCCAGCAATACGCGTAATCACCTTCGGTAGCTTCTTCGCAACGGCTTCGGAAACCGCCATCGGTCCGCCAACCAGGTAGACCTGGCCGATCTTCAAATCCTTCATCGTCTTGTTGACCACTGGGTCAATCTTGTTCTTACGCACCAGTAGGATCGGATGATTGTTCTTGCAGGCAAAGGCAGAAGCGCTAAGGGCATCCGGCCAATTTTCGCCTGTCGTAATGATGGCCGTCCGACGAATATCCACCAGTCCTGCCACCTTACGCGCGACCAATGTCGCTGTTTCGTAGCGGTCAATCCCATCCAAACGCTCGACGGTGTCAGAATCATAGGCCGCCAATGCCTTTTCCACGTCCAACGAAATGGCGGACTTGCCGCCCACAATGATGATCTCCGTGGCACCCAGACGGCGGATCTCTGCTTCAACACGTGGATCCAGCATCTTACTCGGTGTCAGAAGAATCGGCGCCGGTTTTACCTTGGCCAATACGCTGGCCGTCAATGCATCCGGGTAAAGGTCATTCCGTACGATGATGACCGTGTTTGCCTGTTTAAAATGCTTTCTCGAAGCAATAATTGAGGTGTCGATTCGATCTTTCCCATCCTCCCGGTCAATGACGGGCGGCTTGCCTGGCTCATCTGACGGAATATCGGGATCAGTACCCGGATTGATCGGTGGCGTAACGGGTTTGTTCTCTTTCTTCTTATAAATCGCATAGAAGGTAAGATCCTTCTGCGCAGTTGGATCCTCTGTGAAGTCGCTCAGATCCTTTTTAAAGTCCGCAGCCGTTTTTCTTGCCTGATCCGCCCAGCCTAGCCAATTATAGTTTTCCTTGCTGGCTTGCGGGATAGTCAGGAGCTTGTTCCCTTCGGCATCCTTCGCGTTTAACGCCTCAGCAAAGGTCGTATTATTCAAAATCCAGTAGGATACCACCTCTTTGCTTGTGCTGAAGGCACCGCCATTGGGATCAAAAGTGACCTTTCGGTAATCTGGATCCGCTTTCTGCTGACCGGATCCATCCGCTACCTTGGGTTCTTGCGTCACTACGATCGGTTTCGCTTCCCACATCGCATATAGATTCAAATCCTGCGTAACCGCCTTGGTAAAATCAAAGGGGGTCACGGGATCAGCTTGTCCAATTCTCCAACCCTTAAAGTTATAGAATGGACGGATTGGATCCTGGACACTTGTGCTCGGCAATTGCTCGCCATACGAAACGGGAAGGATCTTCTCAGTTTTTCCATCCGCAAAAGCCCCACCTTCGGTGTGGAAGGTCAGCTTGCATTCCTTGATCACAAAGGACCAAGTCCCTGTAAAGATATTTTCGCCTTTCTGAATGGTCAAAGTTGACGGCGTCCAACCTGTAAAGGTCCAGCTTCCCTCTTTTCCGTCATAGCTTCCGGAAACTGTTGTTTTTGTAAGGGCCTTAGGTGTGACACTCGAACCAACGAGATAGGAGGTCGCATCCGTTGGCAATAGGGCCATCAGCTCCGCCGGCAGGGTCTGAACCTCATTTCCTTTTGCATCCTTCGCGGTAAAGACGTAGCGGACGGTCCCCTCCTGCTTCTTGTAAATTGCATAGAAGGTATGCTCTTTCTGCGCAGTCGGATCCTCTGTGAAGTCGCTCAGATCCTTTTTAAAGTCCGCAGCCGTCTTGCTTGCCTGGTCGGCCCAACCCAGCCAGTCATGGTCCACCTTGCTGGCTTGCGGGATAGTCAGGAGCTTGCTGCCCGTAGTATCTTTTGCGTCTAACGCTTCCTTAAAGGTCGCATCATTTAATATCCAGTAGGATACCGCACTCGTGCTTGTGCCGAAGGCACCAGTGTTAGGATCAAAGGTGACCTTTCGGTACTCTGGATCTGTCTTCCACTGGCCGGATCCATCTGGAACGGTGGGTTCCGTACTCACCACCATGGGCTTCTTCTCCCATACGGCGTACATTTCCATATCCTGGGTGACGGGATCACTGAGCACAAAGCGTAGCGCAGGGGTGGTTTTACCAACTTGCCATCCTTTAAAGACATGATAAGGACGGGTCGGCTCCTCCGGTGAGCCATATTGGAGGCGGTCACCATGGTAGACGTAATAGGTTTTTTGAACAGAAAGGTCCGAGAAATTTCCTCCCTCCGGATGGAAAATCAACGTGTAGCGGTTGATGGCAAACTTCCAAAGCCCGGTAAAGACATTGCCTGTCTCCTGAATCGTAAGCTCCTTCGGGTCCCATCCGTCAAAAATCCACTTGCCTGCTTTCCCGTCATGTGTTCCAGGAACCTTAGTTTCCGCGAGCGTCTGCGGGGACACCTTCGTACCAACATAGTAGGACTGCGTATCTTCCGGCAACTTGTCTTTCAGTTCATCCGGCAAAGTGGTAATTTTGTTACCCGCTGCATCCTTCGCTGTAAAGACGTAGTTGACCGTCCCCTTGGCCTGCTCCTGGTAGATGGCATAGAAGGTGAGATCCTTCTGCGCAGTTGGATCCTCTTTGAAGTCGCTCAGATTCTTTTTTACGTCGGCAGCCGTTTTGCTTGCCTGATCCGCCCAACCTAGCCAATTATAGTTTTCCTTGCTGGCTTGCGGGATGGTCAGGAGCAGGTTTCCCTCGGCATCTCTCGCTTTTAACGCCTGATCAAAGGTCGCATTTTTCAAAATCCAGTAGGATACCGCGTCATTACTTTCGCCAAAGGCACCGCCATTGGGGTCAAAGGTGACCTTCCGGTAATCCGGATCCACTTTCTGCTGACCGGATCCGTCCGTAATCTTGGGCTCCTCTTTTAATACGATTGGCTTCTCCCATACGGCATACAGGTCCAGATTTTTTGTCACCGCGGTCTTAACATCGAAAAGCGTGAGCGGATCTGTTTGACCTATGCGCCAACCTTTAAAGACATAAGGGGCGCAAGTAGGTGTCTGAACCTGCTGCGCTTCTGATTCCTTTAAACGCTCCCCATGAAGAATTGAAAATTTCTTTTCAGAAGAAGTCTGATCCGAAAATTGTCCTCCCTCCGGATGGAAGGTGAGGGTATATTCCTCTTGGAAAGTTGCAAAAGCGCCCTTATAAATATCGTAGGTTATACTTGATTTGAAGCGATGACCATCTTTTTCGATAAATCCATCTTGGTCAATACCCTCAAGTACTACAGGAAACTTCTCCCTTAAGTCAGAATATTCTTCTCCTGTATATGGGTCTCTATAATGGTCAAGAAGACCAAATTGTTCCTTAGCTTCATCATATATATAATTATGAAGCCAAGAATCATTTACACCATCAACTCTTGCACGCACAAAATTATCCGGATTATCTTTATAATTTTTCTTCAACAAAGGAACATATACGGAAACTACGTCAGGATCATCAGAAGGTATTATGGCTCTAATCTCAGGACGTTCGGCTTCCGGCGTGCTTGTTAACCATGTGCTGCGAAACTCCGAGCTGACCAGCTCTGTATAACCTTCATAGTTATTGAGCCTCATTATATTTTCGCCGGTCGATTGGTTACGTTCGAAAGCATGACCCGGTATGGAAATAAGTCTCCACCAGCGATGATGATGATTACTTGCTTTGCCGTCTTCATGAAAAGGCATATCAAGATTTTGAACTTGATACTCTATACCAACTCCATTTTCATCAAATAGTGGAAGTGTTACAGCTTTTCCATAGGAGTCGATTAAATATCCTCCTTCAGTAGCATCTTTTTCCCACTTCGACCAATGAACATCCTTCTTATATTTACCGGTAGCTACTCTTTCGCCTACTGTCCTTCCCCGAACATGACCTCTTTCGTCAGGATCGCCTACAAGGGATCTTTTTATTTCATAAGTTTCAGGAAGTGAAAATGGATCGGGATTAGGAAGCGCCACTCCCTCCAGTCTATCTAATTATAATTCTATATAAAACTTGCCAACCTTCATTGTTTTCTGAAGATCAACAGGTATAAATTGATTGCCCATATATGGGCTTCTACCAAATCCCTTATCTCTAAATATCCAATTACCTACAAAAATATCTTTGTCAGAATTTCCTGTAACACTTAGAGATTTCTTATCCCAGCCTTTAAAACTCCAATGGCCCTCTCTATCTTTATATTTGGAATCGAAGCTGGTTTTTGTTGGGTTTGCAGGCTGAACATCGTCGCCTACTTCTTTGGTTTCTGGATTAGGAAGTGTATCCATGATTTCTTGTGGTAAATCCGTGATCACCCTCCCCATTGCATCCTTGGCTTGATAGCGATACGTAACTGGCGCCGTCGTTGCCATCCCCGCTTCAGCGAGAGCCGAGGAAGGGATGCCGCTTATTAGCAGGACTGCTGCTAAGAATAAGCTTACGAATCTTCTTACACGTTTTTGCATCTTCCCTAACCACCTTTCTATACCTTTTTGTACAACCTCATTTCCCTTGCGAACGATTGAGCCTACTTTAGGCTCAAATACACGACTCTTCTTGTAGACATATATTATCTTACTATGAGCATCTAAATAATTCAATCGAAGGACGACTTGGTCGCGCTTCCGTTTTGAGTAAAAAGGCGAAGTACCTCTCCCGGTACTTCGCCTTTTAGGAAAGCAAGCTTTATTACATTTCTAGCCTAGTTTTCTTCCTTGCTTTTCCTCACCCTTTCTGATGCAAGCCATGCGCCCGATAAACCTAGGAGAATGACACTGCATGTGATTTCAGAAGGATCCCCTGTTTTCGGATTTGCTTTTCCTGGAGTCGGCTTCTCGGGATTGGGTTTCTCTGGAGTTGGTTTGTCCGGGTTCGGCTGATCCGGGTTTGGTTTGTCCGGGTTTGGTTTGTCCGGGTTCGGTTTGTCCGGATTTGGCTGATCCGGGTTCGGCTGATCCGGATTGGGCTGATCCGGATTCGGCTGATCCGGATTCGGCTTGTCCGGATTTGGCTTGTCCGGGTTCGGCTGATCCGGGTTCGGCTTGTCCGGATTGGGCTTGTCTGGCGTGGGCGGCACCGATTTTGCTTTTACCGTAACCGTCGCTTTTGCCTGGGTTGTTGCACCTTCAGAGTCGGTCACTTTAAAAGTGATCGTATAGGTGCCGACCTTATTCTTGTCAAAGCCCCCATCGTCGATCATTTCTACTTGATCGGTAAGCGTCCCATCTTCTGTATCGGTCGCTTTTACAATGAGGCTCATCAGATCCAGATCCGTCCCCTTTTGAATCGTCTTATCCGCTACTTCAAGCTTGGGCGCCTCGTTGAGGAGGGCGATTTTCCGATCGTAGATTGCATATAGGGTGATGTCGCCTTTGATCACGGTATCTTTTTTGAAGGTTTCACCCTTACCATCCTTTTGGGTATTCCACTCTTTAAAAACATAGTCTTTTCTGTCTGGATCGGTTGGGAAGTCTTCTCCCAGTGTACTTTTTTCCATAACCAGATAGGCCGCATGAATCGGGTCATCGGTCGGGTAATTCTTGTCAAATAGCACCTGACAAAAGATGATTAAATTAACATCATCATTATTCAGCGGATGATCATATTGGGTGCCGGGATGAGAGGTAGACTGGTACAAGAGCTTGACAAAATCATCCTTGGTCCTCGGCGGTGTAAAGGTGCGGAAGGCTTTGTTATTTTTAAAGACCGTTGTGGCATCGGTATCGATGTTGTAGTAATAGTCTTTTGCGGTCGGGGGCTGTACGAGTGGACCCGTGCTTCCATCATCATACTCCGGCATATAGGCGTGAAGATTGCTATAGATGGCTCCTCCATGGCCCAGAGCGCCGGTTGCTTCATTGCCATCAAATACGGTACCCTCGCTGATTTTTACCAGGCCTTTTGTCTCATCTATCGAGATGGCACCACCCGATTTATCGGCCTTATTCCCCTTAAAGGTGCATTTTTTTATTTCCACCACGCCGTTATCCGCTAATTTTGTATTTACATAAATAGCCCCGCCATGGCCGTTATTCTCCGGTTTGCCATCCTGCGTAAAGGGTTCATCGGATTTCATGGCTTCATTGCCTATAAAGGATGTGGTTTCAATACTCAAGGGCAGGCTGGTCCAAACACCGCCACCATAGTAGGCTTTATTTCCTTCAACAGCCGCATTTTTGAGATTCAAACGCCCACCCTGTGACAAGCAGATCCCGCCGCCACTGAGCGCTTCATTTTTTTTCAGTTGAACTCCGTCCAGGGTAATCGTCTCATTATCGGGGATACTCGAATAAATACCTCCTCCGTAGGCTGCTACATTCTTCTGAACTACCACGCCCCCGATTTTGGCTTTCGACGAGCGCACTCGAATACCGCCCCCAAAGCGAGCTTGGTTCTCTTCAATCGTACCGGATTTGAGGTCGCAGGCTGGTGTCGTTCCCCAGAGAAAGAGACCGCCCCCAGTTGAGGATGCTTGATTACCCGAAATAACACCCTTTCCTTCCATGACAAAATTACTATTAAATGCTGCCGTTACACCGCCCCCATATTTCCCTTGGTTATTGGAGATTTGGCCACCGGAAAGCTTGACAAGGGAATTTTTGAATAAATAGAGCCCACCTCCGGCATAACTCGCAGTATTTTCACGAATTTCACCGCCCTTAATTTCTAAATCCGCATCTCTGCCGGCAGCAATCCCGCCCCCATCGTAGGCGGAGTTGTGATGGATCTTACCGCCATTGATCTGAGCCTTTCCTTGTAAAACAATCGCGCCGCCAAAACCGGAGCTCGAGGGAACCTGGTTGCCATAGATCTCGCCACCATTGATGGTCAGGGATTTTGTGCCGATATAGCAAACAGCACCCCCGGCTTGTGTGGCCTCATTATTCCTGATGATGCCACCGTTGATCGTGATGATACTTGCATATTGGCCGTAAATGGCACCACCCAGTTTGGTCTGATCACTTGCTTCGACTTTGCCGTTCTGCAGGATGGTCCCGTCATTAATTGTAAGACTGGCCGGCAAAGCCTCCGTAGACTCTACCCAAAGCAAACGTTTTTGGTGGTTTCCATCGATAATGATATGCTCGATCGTAAGATCTGCTCCATTGACCACGCCCAACATCATGTTATGATTCGTATTATTCGCCTGAATGGTTCTTGGATGGGCAGGGTCCTTACTCCTGAGGGTCGTCTTCCCATAGGGAAAGCCGAACTGACTGTAGGAAGTTAAATCAATGTCCTGATTGACTTGAACGGTAAATTCGAACTGAGTCCCATCCTTGGTCAATTCATACATTTTATCGATCGTTTCCTGCAGGGTGTTAAAATCCTCTAGCTTACTGCCGTCTTTAAAAAGGGTAATGGCCTTCTCCCCTGCCTCGTTACCCGCCTCTAAAGTGAGTGCTTCGTTTATGGATTTTGATCCTGTCGATCCCACATCGACTTTATTGGTGGGCTCCTCCACGGCTGACGCATGGTTTGGAATGCCCATCAAAGCAAGCATGAACGCGATCACAAACATCACTACAAATTTTAAACTACTTCTATTACCAGCTGTACTCATTACTCTACCACCTCCCGATCTTTCTGGCTGTTTGATTTGCTGGATAAGATTGGTATACCGCAGTCCCATTATAAAACAAATGATATAAATATTCCATCCTTACCCACTCACATCCCCTCCACGTCCTCCGAGCGCAAAAACGCCAGCACATCTTGATAGATCGCCTCTTTACCAATCTCGTTGAGCAGCTCGTGTCTTTTCCCCGGATAGCGCTTGCTGGTGAGATGGGTGTAGCCGACCGACCGTAAAAACTGCTTGAGCGCCGTCCACTTCCGCTGACTCTGAATGACCGGATCCTCTTCGCCCGCTATTAAGAGGATGGGCAAAGCCCGGTTTTGAGGGTGCCAGTCCTGGCGCTGAAAGGCTTGTTTTAGCAATTGAAAGAGATGGAGATAGCCGTTGGTGGTAAAAAGGAAGCCACAGAGCGGATCCGCATTGTAGGCGGCGACCAACGCAGGATCCGAACAGATCCACTCATTTTTCCCTGCATAGCCTTTATTGTATGGACCGACGGACAAGCGATTCAAGAAGGAGTTGGGCTGATAGGGGCCGTAACAGAGGCCCGTCCCCTTCGCGAGCAAGAGGGCCAGATCGACCCACTTGTTTTCCGTGGGTGGGCCGCATAATACCACCCGGTCCACCTCCGCCTCATATTTTTTTAAATAATTTCTGGCCACCAGGGTGCCCATACTGTGACTAAAAAGGAACAGAGGCAGGGGGCCGTATTGGTCCTTCAGGTAGGCCGTGACCTGAAATGCATCGTCGACCAGGGCAGACGCATCCTCCGTGTAAAAATAGCCCAGGTGAGCCGGGTCTCTTACGCTTTCGCCATGGCCTCTATGATCGTGAATGGCGCTGATATACCCGTGCGCCGCGAGAAAGGTCATGAAGTCAAAATAGCGCTCTTTGTGCTCCGCCATCCCGTGGACAAGCTGGACAATCCCGACAGCAGGCCCACTCGGTTCCATGATCGCCAGGGCAAGGGGCAATTGGTCGCAGGGGGACGGGATGCGGAGCAAATTGAGTTCATTTTTATACACTTTGATTTCCTTTCTACTCCATCATGATCCGCTGGATCTGCTGAGTCGGCTCAATCGTCGCCTCCAGCACCTGTCTTTTTTAACACATAATTTCGGAGCATGCCTACCTTCCTTCGCCTTATGAAAATAGCTCTAGTACTTCAACTGTATTTTTATTATGGCAAAGACCACCTAGCTTTGATCGAGCTTATAGCAATTTAATGTCACCTGCTGATCCAACTTTTCAAGATGAACGACCTCTTTTTTAATGAAAATAAACCCTGTTTTTTCGATCACTTGATTTGAACCAATATTTTCTACCATTGCGTTGATGACGATTTTTGGATAGCCAAGTTTAAACAGATACTCTACCATAGCCTTACAGGCTTCGGTCATATAGCCATTCCCCCAATATTTTCTCGCAGAAGCATATCCAATTTCAGGATAGCCTTCTGGTGTAATCCTGGCGACATCGATCATGCCCATTACATCGGAGGTTTCTTTATTCACAATCGCAAACCGAATAGCCTTCTCTTCCCGATCCTTACGTAACCAAGAATCTAAAATTTTTCTGGTTTCTTCCTTTGTTTTATGAATGGGAAATGTGACAAATCTTGTGACTTCCTCATCGGATGTCCACTGAAAAATG
Organism: uncultured Tissierellia bacterium; assembly: GCA_902489145.1. Taxonomy (GTDB): domain Bacteria; phylum Bacillota; class Clostridia; order Tissierellales; family Peptoniphilaceae; genus Kallipyga. The sequence goes on from CABTYV010000021.1 coordinate 9,757, forward strand.
GCATCCAGATCACTTTCTCTTAGCTTTCTTAATAGCAATCTTTCTGTTTCAATCATGCCGCTTTTCCTTTCTAGCTGATTTTACAAGGTTCTACTCTCTTTGGATAATAAAGATTTTTTTGAGTTTGCATTTGTATCTCCCCACAAATTATGTTGTAATTATAACGAGTTAAGAAGAAGATTGTAAGTAGCCAGCGTTATTGACTAACTAATATGTATAGCGTAATTTCAACCTTTTACGGAGGTATTTCATCATGGGAGTTCGGGACACAAAATGGAGAAGCAAGCAATGAAAGTAAATATTGAAGAGATTGATCAAGCGGGATATAAGGTTTTAAATGCAATTCAAGAGCATGGCAAACCTGTAGGCGCAAATACTTTGTCATTAAATCTAGGCATTCCACTTGCTACCGTAGGACGTATTTTACAAAAGTTGGAATATAAGGGACTATTATCCCAAGTTTCTAACAAAGGCCGAAAACTAACAGAAGACGGACTATCTCTCTTGCAAGACTTTGAGATTAACCAGTACTCTACAAAAAATGTGGAAGAGCTCAGAGGGTTGATCATCAACACTGACAAAGGTGCCTTAATCGAGATTCTGGAGGTCAGAAGACTATTGGAAGTCGATGCAGTTGGAAAAGCATGTCAAATGATAGGAATGGAGCAAATAGAGGATCTAAAGCATATCCTGGCACTTGAGGAGGATAGAAAAAAGAGCGGAGGCATTGCCGCAAAAGAAAATATTGATTTTCACATAGCCATTGCAAAAATTGCCAATAATCATCTCGTTGTTCAGCTTCTACATCTACTGATGTATCAAAATGGGATGCATTTACACACCTCAATTGTGAAACGTCTCAGTGGCTTAGACAACAATGTGAACCATTATCAAATTTTAAATGCTATTGAACACCATGACTCAACTCTTGCTCAAAATCTCATGGATCAGCATATTTCATTCGTGATGAATTACATTCAAAATCATTACTAAAAACAAAATCGTTCACTAGTATCCACCCAATCAATTTTGCAATGAAGAAATCGTTTGACAGGAGCAGGGCAATATGGTATACAATAACCATACACTAATCAATGGTGATTAGTGTATGGTTATTGTATATGGGAGGATCTACTTATGAATCTGAAACAATCGCTTGAATATCTCAGAACCGTACCGGCTGCCTTTGTCACCGATGCCATGCGTAGGATCAAAATTTCCGGTTATCCCCGCGGGATTCACCTTCTTCATGACAAAGTCGAAAAGACGATGGTAGGCTGTGCAGTAACTCTAAAATATGTCCCTAAGCAATCCGGATTACAAGCCTTGCCGGTTCCCCAGTTTGAGGCCGCAAGATCCTGCAAAGAAGACGATATTCTTGTTTTTTCGGCTAAGGGGTCCAAAAATTGGCTGACTGGAGGAAACGTTTCCCGCGTTGCCATGCTCCAGGGAGCGAAAGGGCTGGTAGTGGACGGCTGTATTCGTGATGCGGTAGAACTAAAAAGTCGCCCTTCCTTCCCTGTTTACTGCACTGGAACTAGCTGCAAACCATATGCGGAGGATATGCAACTGGTAGCTATGAATGAGCCGGTTGAATTCGGTGGCATCATGATCTATCCTGGCGACATCATTGTTGGCGACGAAGACGGACTTGTGGTCATTCCAAAGGATCGTCTAGAGGATGTAATCTTCCAACTTGAAGAGATTCCTGATATTGAAGAACGTCTTGGTGAAGCAGTTGAACGCAAGGAATCCCTGCAGGTATTGGCTGAAATTTCCAAGGAAAAGCAGCCCCCCAGAGAGAAGGGAACTCAAAAATGAAATATATCGCTCCTGAAAAGCTGCACGAATTTGGAAAAACGCTTCTGATGGCTTATGGCACCTCAGAAAAAAATGCGACCATCATTTCAGACCATTTAGTTGAAAATGCCTTGATTGGTCTTGAGAATCAGGGCGCAATGCGTTTTTATGAGTATGTCAACTTCATGGACAAAGGCACTCTAGATGGTGGCGTTAAGCCGGAAGTCAGCGAAAAAGCAAATGGCGTTTTGTTAGTAGACGGCAAGGGCGGTATCGGGGTCGTTGCCTGTGAAATGGCTGTGGAAGCCATGAAAGAGAAGCTCAAGGAGCAACCGGTCGTATTCGCAGGCATCGTTAATGTCGGGCATACCGGAAGAATCGGTGCATATGCACAGGAATTGGCCAATGATTATTGTTTTGGCATGGTGATGGGCGGCGGTGCCTTTAAACAGTATTCTACTGTAGCGCCCTTTGGTGGTAAAAAGGGCGTAATTAGTACCAACCCTCTTGCAATGGCCATGCCCGGGAAGGATGGCATCCCGGTATGTGCAGATTTTGCAACTTCTGCAACCGCCGGCGGATTTATTCGTATGGCAATTCGCAAAGGTCTCACGCTTCCTGACGGCTTCCTGATTACAGAGGAAGGAAAGCCCACCAACGATCCAAAAAAATTTAAGCATGGAGCTTATATGCTTCCTGCTGCTGGCACGAAAGGCTATGGACTGGCCCTCATTATCGAGATGCTTTGCTATGCGATGCTCGGCGAACCGCTAGAGTTTAACTGGATCATGATGGCTGCTCGATTAGATACCCTTTGCCCGAAAGAGGAATATGAGGTTCGTGCGAAAGAGTATCTGGATTATTTAAATGCTTGTCCGCCGCTAGACGGGTTTAAAAAGGTCGTTTATCCCGGCCAGTATGAAGCTGAGAATAAGAAGAACTGTCTGGAATCTGGGCGCGGCCTGGGGCTGAATGAAAATGTAATCGATAGCCTTATCGAAATGGCAAAGAAAAAAGCGGTGACTCTTCCAAAGGAATTCCTGACCTGAGTCTATCTCCATAAGAAAGGGGAAAAAAATGAAAAAACTATTATCACTGCTCCTGGCATTCGCTACTGTGCTTTGTATTACTGCTTGCGGCGCGCCAACCAACAATCCATCCCAGTCGAGTAGCGTATCTGAAAAAAAACCGACTCAACTAAATTCACTGTTACTGGCTGGAGGACCTGCAAATGGTGGCTGGTTTGCAGCTGCAACGGCAATTTGCGATCGTACAAACGCCCATTTTGACAACTTCCCCTTTACTGCAACGACTGGTGGTGCCGCAGGCAATCCCTTAACGATATCGATCGGGGAAGCGGATGCTGGGATGTCTCTTGGGATCTTTCTAAATCTTGCAAAAGAAGGCAAAGGTATCTATGAAAAACCAATTACAAACCTTCGTGCCGTAGCAGGTCTGGAATCTCAAGTCCTCTATTTCATCACCGATGCCTCTCTGGGTTACAAAACTATGGATGATGCCGTAGCAGCAGGGGCAAAAGTAAAAATTGGTAGTTTGGACACCTCAGCTGCAAGCTATCATGTGCAACAAATTATTGCAGAAGCATATGGACTGAAAGGTCTTTCTGATCTACAGGAAAACGGTAAAATGTACATCGCCGATGGCTCTGCGTTGTTCGATTCCTATTCCGACAAGCATTTTAACTTTATCAGCACAATGAAGGCTTGCCCGGATGCCTCTATCTCCGACCTTCTGAATAACCGTAAATCCAATATTTTAAGTTTAAGTCAGAATGTAATTGATTCTTTGGTTGAAAAATATAACTGGGCGGATATTGTAATTCCTGCCGGCACCTATCCCGGTCAGGAAGAAGATGTTCACACCGTTGGGATCAAAAACATTCTGGTGGTGCGAGATGATCTTCCTGAGGAAGCCTCCTACTATCTTGCAAAGACGCTCTACGAAGATAAGCAATATTTTGATACCGTACAAGCTTCCTGGAAGAAATTTAAGCGTGAGGATATGGTGGTAGGTATTCCACTTGATTGGGCAGAAGGTGCATTAAAATACTGGAAAGAAATTGGATTGGTAAAATAAGCCTGCAATCTGGTTTCTCATGCGATTTCTCCGGCAGTACCTGCTGTACTGCCGGAGAAATATTAGAAGGAGGAAACGCATCATGGCAACCAAGTCAATTGAGAAAATGGCAAATGCAGAACTGGAGCGCAGCAATGCAAAGCGTAGAACGCTTAGTGGCATCCCGCGTTACCTTTCTTATGTTCTAGGCATTGGTATCACATTACTGGTATTTTATACTGCATTTTTTGGAGTGTTCCTACCCAAGATCCAGATCGCCCTGGTTATGTATACGCTAGTTGCCTTGACTTTTATATGGATCCCCGCTTCGCACAAAGCAACTAAAACCACTCTACCATGGTATGATGCGCTGATGGTCGTAGCCTCTCTAGGGTGCATGATCTATACACTAGCGAATAGTGAGCGATTTCTCACGCGGACTGCCTATGCCTCTCCTGTAACATCAATGGATATTTTAGCAGCCTTGATCACAATTTTATTAATTCTGGAGTGTGCAAGGAGAACAGTAGGCTTAGCCATTGTAGTCGTAGTAATCGCTTTTGTCCTATATGCCTTTTTCGGAGAGCATATGCCCTCTGTTTTAAGATGCAACAGTTTCTCATTGCATAAGTTTGTGGATTTAACCTATATGACCACCGAAGGTATTTTTGGCTCTCTCATGAATTTGTGTAGTTGCTCCATCTTTATGTTTGTCGCATTTGGAACCTTCCTCCAAGAAACTGGCGGCGACAAGCGTTTTATGGACATGGCCTTCTCCGTTGCCGGACGCAGTTCTGGTGGTCCGGCTAAAGTCTCTGTCATTTCAAGTAGCTTAATGGCTATGCTTTCTGGCAATACGGTTTCGAATGTGGTCACCACCGGAACGCTGACGATTCCCCTTATGAAGAAAAATGGATATACACCGGAACAAGCGGGTGCCATTGAGGCCGTTTCCTCCTCTGGAGGACAAATTACACCACCAGTAATGGGTTCAGTGGCCTTTCTGATTGCGGATGCTTTGGGCACCAGTTATCTTTATATCTGTGGCGTCAGTATCCTGCCCGCGCTCTTGTTCTATGTGACGACCTATCTATTTGTCAATGCAGCGGCGAAAAAACAGCAGATTCCCCCTATTCCTAATGATATGATCCCCCCGTTAAAGCAGGCGGCTATTAACCTTCTTCCAGTCTTTATTCCAATCTTCGCATTGGTAATGATGCTGATGAAGCGCTACACTCCATTTATGTCTGGTGCTGTTTGTACCCTGCTGGTTGCTGTCTGTGCTTTTCCTTTCAAAGATTCCAGACTTACATTGAAAAAATTTGCACATGCCCTTGAAAACTGTGCATTGGGCATGACCTCCATTGTGGGTGTAATGGCGGCAGCGTCGATCATTGTAGGCATCATTACGAAAAGTGGCCTGATGGGCAAATGCACGTCCATCGTGATGTCAATGTCTGGCGGGCACCTATACCTTGTTGTGCCGATCATTATGCTGATTGCTTATGTGATTGGATGCGGGCTTCCCTCAGCAAGCTGCTACATTATTTTGGCAGCGCTGTGCGCTCCGGTTTTAGTCGGTCTTGGTGTAGAACCAATTGTTTCTCATATGGTCATCTTCTGGTTCTGTCAGCTTGCTGGATTAACACCGCCTGTTTGCGTAGCTGCCTTTGTTGCCTCCGGAATAGCAGAGTCTAATCCCATGAAAACAGGATTCACGGCGTTAAAATTTGGCTCTAGCTTTTACTTTATCCCAATCCTGTTCCTCTTGACCCCGCTTTTAACCGGCACCTTCCTAGAAAGACTTCTAACCTTTGCTCTTCTGGTTGGATTCGCATTCTTCTTTGTCAGCTGTTTAGAGGGTTATGCTTTTCAAAAATGCAGCATCATAGATCGCGCATTTTCTTTAATCGCATCGCTGCTCTTTGCCTATGCTGCTTCTTCTAGAGCGGTCCCAGCCATCCAACTGATCTGCCTGGCAGGCGGACTTGCTTACGGTGTGATTCTCTTTCTCAAGGCTAGAAGAAATCGACAGCAAATCGCATAAAGCAATCTGCTGATCGAAATGGAACCTACTATAGCAAAAATCTTCATTCTTCTCTCCGAAAAAAGCAAGGGCAGATCAGCCCTTGCTTTTTTCAAAATATTGAATAACAATTTTTAGATCAAACAATTATACTATGCCACGCTCTTTCGTTTACAGCCCATCAACCCCCCACACAAAGCTGATACCACTCCTCCTCCACCTTCGAAAAACCGAGCGATTCAAACATCCGCTGGCTCTGCTTATTAAAGGAATACACATTCGCTTTTAGGGTGTGCATGCCCTTTTCCGCGGCCAGTTTTTCCATTTCCCGGATGCAGCGTCGCCCAATATGCTGATTTTGATATTCCTTGCAAACAACGATCGTCACCTCTTCATTGTCCAGAAGCGAAAGATCGCCCACCAGCTTGCCCTTATATTCAATGAAATAGCACACCCCATGTGCGCAAAGATAGTCATACATGCGGTGGAGCAGGTCTAAATCATATAGGTCATCTCGATTGTCCACCTGTTTACAGACCGACGCATCCTGATACCACGACAGCGATAGCGCATCGATTTGCGCGTCGCGGTGGTAGGGCACCAGCCTGATGTCCTCATCCACGATTCGTTCCTTCATTTTCTCCTCTTCCTGCGCCTGTCAGGCGCAAATGCTCGCTTCTCTGCTGACCTACGGATCTCTAGTCCAAAATCTGCTTCCAGGCCTCCAGCAAATCGGCCAATCGGTAGCGGGCATTGGCCGGGCTGGTTGACGGGAGCCGGATCCCCGAAAGCCCCGTTGCCTTTGCCTGATACTTTTGATAGAAGGAATAGGCGGTCGCCCCATTACAAAAGACCCGCCGGATGGAAGCCGTCTCAAAAATAGGCTGCAAGTCAGCGGGCATGACCGCTTGAATACTTGCATCGCTGGAGCCTTTGATGTCGCATTGATAGATGCTGTCGTAAAGGGCAATGTGGTGTTGGAGGAGCAAGGCGCGCCGCGCCTGGATCGTCTGGGGAAGCGGCTCCTGAAAAAGCGCCGCCATGAGCGGCCAGAAGCGATTGGCCGGATGACCGTAATAGAATCCGTTGGCCCGCGTTTTAACCGAGGGAAAAGAGCCTAAAATGAGAATTTTAGAATCCGCCCGGTAAACAGGCTCCAGCGGATGAATGATGGTTTCAAGGCCGGTCTGTATCTTTTCGGACATCTTTACGCTTCCTCTCTCAATCTTATACCCTCAACCATCTTGTTCCTTTTCGCTAGATGGGCGCTGTAATCACTGGTCGGAGTCTGCTTCGAACTCTATGATCCTGCCATACCGGGACATGGGAAACATACGTCCGTTGTAGCGTTCCTTTACCTTGTTCCAGAAGCGCTCTGCTGGCTGATTCATGGTCACATACTTCAACTGCCACCTTCCGCTGCGCAGCTTTACTAATGCATCAACAGCGTCAAGCCCCTTTCCCTTGTTTCTATATACCGGAAAAATCGTAAACTCGGCAATGCAGTTGTCCATTGGCTCGTCGGTGAGCGAGTAAGCATTGATCAGCGCAAAGCCAATGATCTGATCGTCATCATAGATGAAATAAGCACGGCGATCAGCCTCTGTGAAATAAAGTGGCAGATAGCGATACGGATAGTTCCCGTCTGCATCGATCTCGTCATGGAAGTATGGTGACATTTCATATAAATACTTTTGGAGCAGGTTGCTTAAGACCTGTTCTTCCTTCGCTTGAACCTCGCGTACCGAAACCATCGTCTCTTCCTCCAAATTCTAAGTAAATGGATTGATCAATTTTGACCGTTTAAAACAAAGAAGATCTGCAGTCCATGCTGATCATAGACCGCAGACATGATAACGAATGGCGTATTGGCACCCATTCGCTGTCATATTCTGAAAATCAGGAAGCCGATCACAGGGCCCAAAAAATGGCAGGATAGATGAGTGAAATCCAGGGTTGATAATCAATCTAAAATTCCTTAAAGGACAGGCTCCAGGGGTATTGAATCATCATCCAACCAATCGCATCAAACACGAGGCAGATGCCCGCCCAAATCAGACCCGTCAGGAGGGCCTCCCCCATTCCAGGACTGTCCTTCATGGATTTCATGTGTAGTACGACAATATTAAAGAGGGTATGCCCAATCCCGATGAGGGGGACAATGAGATAGCAAGCCAGAGCCAAAGCATGACACCCCGAAATTCTGCATTTTTACTCCTTTCGGTTCTATTCCCTTCCTAATACCTTCTAGGATTTTCAGATTTTTCGGAGTTTATCATAATATAGTTGTCTTGCAGATAATAGATATCTTAATTCCTCGTGGTTATACACTCGAGTATGATAATCTCAAATACATCACAACCACAAAGGCTTAATACAAGGCAGTCTATTTCTGAAAAATCTACGAGGGCTTTGTGAGCTCCCCACTGGCGTGTCTTGAGCCATTAAGCTCAAGTTCGCTATAAGACGGAAAGGGATCCCACTTTTAAAATTCCTTTGATCTCATCAAGATTCTGAGCAAAATAGATTCCCTCCTGCCGCTCTTTGGAGGAAAGTCCTTTTTCAATCATATGATTGAGAAGGGCTTTTAAATCATCGTAGTAACCATTCAGGTTATAGAAAATGCAGGGCGCATCCAGCTGTTTCAAAGACACCTTCGACATCACCTCTGCAATCTCCTCCAAGGTGCCTGTTCCGCCAGGGAAGGCAATAAAGGCCTCACCCAGCGCAATCATTGTATTTTTGCGCTCCGACATATCCTTGGTCACGATCAGCCTGGTTAATCCGTCATGCTGCAATTCCTTTTCGATAAAATACTGTGTCTCAACACCGCTTACCTCAGCGCCCGCTTTCAAAGCACTGTCCGCAAGGATCCCCATCAATCCCGATTTGGAGCCCCCATAAATGAGTGCATGACCGCTATTTCCAATCCATGCCCCCAATTCCTCCACTGTTTTTCGTAAGCATGGGTCGTTTCCTACGTTTGAGCCAAGATAAACGGTAATATTCATACAAATTTTTCTCCTACAAATTCCGATTTTCTGCTTTCATTTTTTTTTAGGATGAGGTAAGAATGCATTCCACATCCATCTCCAATACATAATCCAACCTCGGTCCCAGCCGGGAAATTCTTTAGAATCCCTTACCTTCAACCCTTTTTCTACAGCTTCGTCCTTCAGCACTCTTTATTGCTTCATAATTTAATAGGATGCCGGAAATTTTATTTATGGCTTCCTACATCAAATAGTACGTTATTCAGACTTCAAAGTCTCTATTTCTGTCTCTTTCTTCTATCGTAACTTGTAACACCGACCAATCCCATTCCCCGAAACAGCAATCGCCACATCGACTGATCTTCATCAATAATCAATATACCATGCTTATCTTTCTTATGGCCATAACAAACTCTGCTATAAAGACCAGACGTCCCGTCTTCTGCTCTACGCCTTAATCCCCAGACAATTTTCTCGCTACGCCAGTCATTCTCTGCTTGATTACAAGCCTGGACCATACTAAGTAAAAGCTCGTCATCAACCGCTTGAGTATCAATCTTATCAGTCTCAAAAATAATCCTTGTACCATAGGATGGATGACTATCACATTTTTATTCAATTCGTCCATCTTATCCTTAGCCATCTCTCCTGATTATTAGACTAGTAAATCTTAAATCTTTTCACCATGATAATTAGCCTAAACTTTATTTCCCCTCCTCACGCCCTGGGTTCAAGGTGGGTTCAAGGTGGGTGCAAAGTGGGTGCACCTTTTCACGTTTAACCCTGCAAACCCCTGCTATACAAGGGCAAAATTGCACCCAGCTATTAAGCCCTAGACATCAAGCAAACACTCTCCACATGCCTTGAGACAATACTCTGAATTTCACCGTTTCAACCGAAAATATCATGAGTCAAATCGGTGTTTTTATAGCTCTTTCGGTATATGCCATCGCAGGACTTCTGTTTTCGACTAATCTAAAATTATATTTTATAATAGTCGCTATTGCTCTCTGCTTTTTATTCCATAAGTTCCCTTTCTTGCGTTTAGGTGACCTGGAGCTTTCACAAACCGGCCTAGAGTTCTTTTTTTAACATAACAACATCAATGTCTCTGTAATCTTCTACAAAGCCATGCTTAAGAAAAAGTGAAATAGCTGCGTTATCTGTAGCTATATTATCAAAAAGAAACCGGATGCCATGCTCCTTAGCGGCAGCACACAGCAAATCCAGACCTTGGCCACCATAACCTTTGTTTCGGTAAAGTGCATGAACAATTACGTTTGCTAAATAAATGTCAAGGTCTTCATCGTAATGATAAGCAATCTCTCCTATAAAGCAGCCTGAGTCATCCTTCAGGTATCGATAATATCGTTTGTTTTCCGGGTTTTTGATCCAGTGCTCATACCAGGTGTGCCATTTCTCCTCAGGAAAAGAAATCGTACCACCCCAGGCATGGTTATATGACATGGTGTCCGGATCTGCCAACATGGTCTCTTTAAACCACAGGTCTTCAATTTTGGGGATATAGCTTGTGATCATTATTAGGGATTCTCCTTATTTACCGGAAATATACATTAACCGGACTTCCTTTGCAGTCACTCGATAAACCTATCTCTTTATAGAAAGCACCAGAGCCCCCCCATTTTCTGCATAATAACACGCCATTTTATATGCATACCATATTCCAAACGAGGCGTTTTACTGCATATATATTTTTATTTTATATACAGCTATTGAAAATTTCCATAGCATTCTTAGCAGGATAAAAGCTGGCAAAAAAAATTCGTATAATTGTGCAAGTCAAAGATCGCTGCAAGCGAAATTTGTTATCGTTTCAGTGACTTTAAATACTCTTTTTGTTCCGGGGTAATGCGCTGACTTTCACGGGCTTTTTGTATTGCCTTGTTATGAGTCCATGGATCTAAGCGCTGATCTTCGATGTATTGAATAGTCGTATCCCATTGCTTTGCCAAAGCGGTTGCAAAGAACCATGCAATCATCATTTGAACATAATACGCTTCACTATGAACAGAAACGGGGATTTCCAGATATGCAGGCTTAAAATCTTCATCAAGAAAGTAAGACATTAAGATCTTAATGCCAAAGCGGCAAGTATAGGTCTTTTCCGATGCGGACCATTCTTTGATCTTTTCCAAAAGCGCTATTTTATGCTTCTTGAAAATCTTAGGGGACATGATATCGCAAACAGCCCAATTATCTACGTAGGGCAGAAAAGTATCAACTGCCACAATGCAGGCATCATAATCCTTCATTTCCGAAAGACGGAGTCCATGAAGCATATTTTCATCATAGTATGTATGCGGCAAATCTTTCAGAAATTGTGAGGCTTCTGCTTCCCTGGCAAGCCTTTTCGCCAGCTTTCTGGCCTCCGGAACCCTGACTCCGATAATCAGCTCCCGCGGAATATTCGGAATCAAATTCGCCTGAAAGTCCGCATATGAAACATCCTGTAATGCAAATAATTCTTCTTTGATATTCACTTCTTCTATTCTCCAAGCCATTCTACGTTGCCGCTCAGCCATCGAACATCTTTTTCGTATTCTACCGGTTTATCTATCAATGTTTTTTCCAGTCCTGCCGGTTATAAAGATTGCGTCGCACTTCCATAGTCGTCCCCCGAACCACATAGAAAATGATGTAGTTGTTTACATAAATTCGATAATAGGTTGCTTCCCTGTCTTTTTTTGTTACCACCTTTTCGAAACGCTCTGCAAAACGCAGGACGTGGAGGTGCTAGAATTTGAAGATAAGTTTGTCCGCCAGTACATCGTGGAATCTCTGGGATGGACGAGAGGCTGGAATTTCACGTTAAGTCTGGGACGAGCATGATGGTGAAAGAGCAAAACCGAGCACAATAGCTACTCGACTTTTGATAACATTAACGAATTTCCCACTCAATCGTCACCGTATCATCAACATCAATATCATCCGCCTCGATATCGATGTCGTAAGATGCTCTGGATTCTAATAACATAGGTTCCGCCATGAACTTGTCAATAGGGTGTGAAACGATTTGCAGCTCTCCCCATGAATAATCAATGCGTATAATCTCTCCCAGATTTACTCCCGCAGACTCAGCCAAAATCTCTGCTTTCACTTTGGAATCTTTAACAGCTTTCCTGAGTAGCTCATTTCTTACGTCTTCCGGATTTGAAACCGTATAACAAATCGAAAATTCCACCTCAACTGGGCAATGGGAGAGTTCATACAGCGTGCGCCCTAACTGCTCGTTATCATTCGGAAATTTGATCTCGGTATGGTGCTCAAATTTGTAGCCTACAAATCTCCTCTTATAATCATCATTCTTGTCTCGATAACTTTCATATTCGGATTGAATGGAAAAATGTGTTGTTTTGAGTTCTTTACCTGAAAGCCCTGATTTTTCCATTGATTTCCTCAGTACTTTTGTCTGGTCAGCAGACTCTTTGATCGTTTTTTCATAATCTGGGAAAACCCCTTCAGCCTTGATGGCCAGGCAAATGGTATCCGGTCTAAC
>CABTYV010000022.1 GCA_902489145.1 uncultured Tissierellia bacterium
CTCCCGAAGGATCCGTAAATGAGATTCTCGTTCAACATGCATGTGTTATGCACGCCGCCAGCGTTAATCCTGAGCCAGGATCAAACTCTCAAATAAATATCCGAGAGTCATGTTTCTGACTCTAAAAAAATCAATATCGCTATTGAATGTGAATACTCAAGTTCATTGATTGCTATTCATTTTTGAAAGATCGCGTCACTTGAGGTGACTTGACTATATTAGCACCCTCAGGAAGGTCTGTCAAGGCTTTTTCAAAAGAATTTGAAATTTGACCGATGACTTCTGTCCCCCCCTTTTAGGGCCGGGATAGATGATATATGGGTCTATCGATCTTGTCAAGCTTTTCTCTTCCTTTTTTTATTGAAAAAAAAGCCCGGCGAAAATGAAACGCTTTTCGCCGAGCTAGGTTACTTTTATTTAGACGGATTCGATGGATGTACTAGGCTTCGAAATCAAAAATATTTAACCCCGTTACGGGATCCTTTTTACGAGAAACGCGTCCCTCCATCAATGTGATGACCATTTCGCAGGTGGCGGAAATCCTGCATTCATTCAAGTGACCGCCAAAGGCCTGGCCTTCTTCGTTGGCGACGGTAATATGAAGATGGGAATAAAAATCGTCCCCCAGGCGATGAATGGTACCCCATAGCTGGGTAATCTCTACCGGAAAGGTGAAATGATTTTTATAGTATTTTTGCTCTGACACATTATAAACGCCCACCGTCACATCATCGCTCGCCCCGAGCGCCTTGACCTCCCCAAAAGTAATCTGTTCTTTTTCCGCAATTTCATGAAGGGCACTGATGACTTCTTCGCCCCGATCCAATCGACATACCAGGTGGTCCCCAAATCTGCGATACTCCATCCACTCTCCTCTCTTTCTATGCGCCCTCCTCAGGAAGAAGGCTCAAATTTCATTTGCCCGCCACGAGGGATCCTGTTACACGTACTTTCCTGTTACCCATTCTCCCACGCTTCCATCCGTCTAGGAGGCCATTCTTTTGTATCGTTCGATATTCTCCTTAGATAGAAATTCATAGGCATCATTAATTTTCTGAAAACGCTCGGTCGCTCCAGCTTCTTTGTTTAAGTCCGGATGATATTTTTTGGCCAATTTTCGGTAGGCCAATTTCACCTGATATTCATCGGTATCCGCCCCCACGCCCAGCGTTTGGCAGGCGGCTTGGTAGCGTGTTTTGAAGTCATCAAAGGGATTGTAGGCACCTTGATTGTGGCCGGTCTGTCCGTAGCTGCTTTGACCGGTGTAACCATACCCGCCGCCCCTATTCGCACGGTAGCCTGCCTGCTCATAAAAGCTTCGAAAGATCTCCTCCCACTGCGCATTCTGTTCGGCCTGGGCTCGGCGGCGACGTTCCTCTTCTTCCTTCATTTTTTTGTGGCGATAGCTGGGGCCGTATTCCTTAAACTCTTTTTTCGTATTTTTTCCAAGCCGATAATAGTCCGCCCGGTCGTAAAGATACTCCGTTAGAATATAGCGTCCGTAGTCCAGAAAAGAAACGAAGGTCTTCCCCAAAAAAGGAAAAATCAGAAGAATCATAATAAAAAGCAGCAGGCGGGGACTCATAAAGGGGATCATAAAAATCCCGCCTGACATGATAAATACGCCAAAGCAGCCCAACATGGGCAAGAAAAGCTGGCGAATATTTTCCACCAGCCCCACCGCAAAGGATAGGAGCTGGATCAAGCCCCCAAAAAGCAAGTCCAAAAAACGAGCCAGGCCAAAAAATAGTGTGCCAAATATTTTTTTCATTCTCTCTCCTCTCGCCCTGTCTATCCGGATGCGCATTTAAGCGGATCTGTGGTAAACTGCTGTAAGAATCAGGGCAGCCCTTTTTCGTCAAAGGCCTCTCTACACTGCTGTCATCTCGTTCATTTTGACAGAGGATATTGATCATAATATGAAACTTTAGAAGGATCGGTCAAGTATGAAGGATCAAAACCGAAAAACCGTAGTAGTGACAGGGGGCTCGCGCGGCATCGGACGCGCCATCTGCGAGCGTCTGGCCGGCCCCACGCACGACATCGTCCTGCTGTACCATACCCAGAAGGAGCAGGCCAGCGCGGTTGTCCGCTCCTGCCAGGAAAAGGGAGCAAGCTGCCTGGCGCTGCAAACGGATGTTTCCTCTTATACCCAAATGGAAGAAGCTTTTGCAAAAATCACAGACCAGGTGGGCGGGGTCGATATCCTGGTCAATAACGCCGCCCTATCCGTTTATGGGCTCATACAGGACATCGATCCTGTGGAGTGGGACCGGGTCTTTTCCGTCAACGTCTCCGGCGCCTTCTACGCCACCAAGCTCGCTCTCCCCCATATGCTGGATCAAAAATGGGGCCGAATCATCAACATTGCTTCCGTTTGGGGCCAGGTGGGCGCCTCATATGAAGCCCTTTATGCAGCCAGCAAAGGGGCCCTCATTGCTTTTTCCAAATCGACCGCAAAGGAAGTGGCCTACAGTGGGATCACCTGCAATGTCCTCTGCCCCGGTATGGTTTCGACTGACATGATGGATCAGCTGGATCCGGACACAAAGCGGGCCCTCATAGAGGAGGTACCGCTGGGCCGATTTTTACGCCCCGATGAAATCGCCCTTTGGGTAGCCCAGCTTGCCAGTGAGGAGGCTTGCGCCATGACCGGCCAGGTGCTTTCGCCAAGCGGAGGCTGGATCATTCAGTAGGGGGCAATAAATCAGTAAAACGCTCCGCTTCCCCATAGCGCACCCAGTAGAGGTAGGCCTCCGTCACCGGTTGCTGATAGGCTTGCGACAGTGCAAGGGCATAGAGGGCCAGCTGGTCTCGGTAGTGAGCCGGATCTTTTTTTCGATCGGTCTTAAAATCAACTAATAATAGGCCCGCTTCCTTGGGATCCGCTTCTGCCAGTGGCACGAAAAGGTCCACCCGTCCGTCAATGGTCATGATTTCCTCCGACCCACCTTCCCTCTGTCGAGCAAACGGCAATTTTGAAAGCGGCGTACGGAGCGTAAAGGATTCCTCCCGGCGGACAGCTTCCCGCAAGCGGATCAGCCGCCTGCCGAGCGGACTTTGATAAAATTGAAGCAGCATGGACCGGTCAATTTGATCGGCCTCTTCCCGAAGGAAAAAGCGCCGCTTTACCAAGGCTTCCAAGGCCACCTCCAGACTCGCTGGCTCATAGGCACGCAGGGGCAGGGCCTGGAGGGCTGCATGCATAAGCCGCCCAAAATGAGCCCCTGCTCGGTCGGGCTCTTCCCTGATAAATCGGGGCGGAGCATAGTCTGCCGCCCCCTCCTGATCCGTGAGCAAAAAGTCCGGTTTTTGATCCTTTTCCCCCTTGTCTCTTCGCGCGCTGCCCAGAGGCGAAGGGGTTTTTCTTTTCCCTTTCCCCTTTTCAAAAGCCTCCTCCATCAATCCCGTAACGCTCCGCTTGATTGGCAGATAACAGCTTTTCGAAAAGGGATAGCGGAAGGAAAGAACGGCGTCCATACTCGGCAGGATGGACGCTTGTCCCCCCTGAAGCAGGGCGACCAGGCTTGTGGTCTCGAGCCCTTGCTCCGTGTTTCGCGCTTGCTTAACTGCCTGCATCTGCATTCGCACGTCAGATTCGCGCTCCAGCGTAACAGTAAAGCCAGCCACCTGCTGTCGGTCCTGAGGCGCTGAGGGAAAATCGATCTTTCCAGAAGCGAAATCACCGGCCCGCAGAGCCTGACCCAGGCCACCCTGTAGGTCACGCATTTTTCCCGGATCGGCCTTGAGGAGAGCCAGCAGCCAATCCTGATAGGAGCGACCCTGGTCTAAGGCCATCGAAAGCTCCTGCACGTGGGCTTGGCCCGTCAGGCGCAAGGCCTCGGATAGATCCTTTCCGTGTCCCAAAAGAACCAATCTTTTTTGGGCCCGGGTGAGGGCCACATAAAAAATCCGCACCTCCTCATCCCGCTCCCGCGCCCACCGCCTTCTCTGATCCAGATCCAGGCGGACGGACGGTCCCTCCAGGATTCGGCCGGACTTGGGATCGAGACTTCGGTCGGCCAGGCTCGCTCCAAAGCTTCGATCGAAGGAGTAAGGGAGCGTAGAGGCGGGATGGAAGGAGTTGGGCAGGTTCGCAAGGACAATCACCGGCGCATCCAAGCCCTTTGAGGCATGAATGCTCATCAGCCGCACCACCTGGTCGGATTCAGACATGGCCCCTGCGACTTGAAGCCCCTGCCCCTGGGAGGATCCGTTTTCTTTCAGAAGCTGCAGAAAGCCATACAGATCATGCCCCCCCTCCTCTTCAAAGTGACGGGCCATGGTCATGATCAATTGGAGGTTAGCCCTTCTTTCCTGTCCATAGGAAAGGGCCGAAAGGAAGGGATAGAGTCCGGATTGCTGAAGCAGGTGGGCAATGAAATCGCCAAAAGGCATCCTCTGTCCATCCCGGATCCAGCTCTCACGCGCTTGGGCAAATCGCAGGGCCTTGTCATGCAGGGCCGGATAGGCAGCCATAAGGGTGAAAAGGTCTTCCTCCGAGGCCACCCCCTGCGCCCATCCCTCCGCTGGATTGCATACAGGCTGATCCACCAGCGCATAAAATGCTTGGGCAAAGCTTCCGTCCGGATAAAAAAAGCGAAGAAGGGCCAATTCCTCATCCGAAAAATCGCCCACAATAGAGCTTAAGAGGGCCGCTAAGGCCAAATCATGGTAGCGGTTGTCCACCCATTCAAAAAGATGGATGGCCAGGGCAATTTCCAGGGCCTCCTGGTCAAAAGCGTCCATATCACTGTAGGTGGGAATGGAGAAATGCCGTAGGACTGCTTCATAGTCCATGATGGGCTGCTTGGCTCGAAAGAGAACGGTAATATCCCGATAGCTATGGCTTGGATCCTCTGCCAGATAGGCCTGAATCCAATGGGCCAAATAAAAGGCTTCCCCGGGCTTCTCATCAATATAGGAAAGCTCCTTCTTTTCTCCCTTTTCTTCTTCGATGAGCACCAGCTCCACCTGACCGGCGAGGCCCCCTGACGTTTCGACCTCCTGCGCCCGCTTTTGCGCAGGGAGGCTCACGCGTGCCCTTTGTCCCTTTGTTTGATAAGCCACTTGGCCTCGATCGGGCGTCATCAAGGGATCAAAGACCCAGTTAATAAAGTCCAGTATGTTTTTTTCGGAGCGAAAGTTGTAGGTCAAATAGCAGGCAGACGAACGGGCTGGGTCCTTTTCATACTGGTCCATTCTTTCCAGAAAATTCTCCGGGCAGGCTTGACGGAAGGCATAAATCGACTGCTTGACATCCCCGACAAAGAAAAGATTGCGGTCCCCCTTGAGCCGTTCAATGATTTCATTTTGCAGGTCGGACGCATCCTGGTACTCGTCAAAATAGATGGATTGATAGCGTGCCTGTAGCGCCCTTTGAATTTCCTCCTGGTCCAAAAGCGCAAGCAGGAGGTGCTCCACATCATTAAAATCCATGCCATGCTTCTCTTTTTTTAATTGACGAAGCACGGTCCGGTAATCGCTGGCCAGGCGGTCGAGCAGAAGGAGATTTTGGCGCATCCGCCCCCCCTCCTCGACCAATGCCTTTTCATTGAGGGCCAAAACCTGTTGGCTTATTTTTTCCTGCTCCTCCTTGAGCGTCTTACGCCAGGCATTGAGCCGATCTTTTTCTGCCAGGACTGCCTCATCATATTTATTTTTGCGCATGGGGAAGGCCGTTGGACTTTTAAAATAGAGGAGGGGGTCCCTCTCCCCTTTTTCGATATAAGCCGTTACCGCCTGAGAAAACTGAACCGGCTCCCCTTCGATGGCCTTCGCGTATGCTTCCGGCAAATGGCGTTTGGCCTGATCCAGCAGAGCGTCATAGGATGCCCGATAGGCGGTCAGGTCTGGAAGAATGAATTTCTGATAATACAGCCGGAGCGTTTCCCGTCCATAGGCTTTCGTGCCCATCGCATCGCTTGTTTCCTTCAACCAGCGGTCCGGGTCCAATAGCTGATCCTTCATCCTCTGATAGGCTAAAATCATCTGGCGAAGCGCCTGGTCCGTCCGTCTCTGGTCGGTGCCAAAGAGTTCAGCAAAGGTCTGAAAGGCGGTTGATCCACTTTCATAAAAAGCCGAAAGGCTTCGGTCAAGCGCCTTATTTTGAAGGTCGGACAAGGTCCGCTCGTCTAAGATATGCGTGGTAGGATCCAGTCCAAGCGCGTCAAAATGCCCCTGCACCTGCTCATAGCAAAAGGCGTGGAGGGTCTGGATGTTGGCGGATGCAAGCGCATTAACCTGATCGAGCAGGTGAGTACGCAGCTCCGGTGAAATCGTCTGGGCGCTTCCATCCATCCCTGGGTAGCTGCCGGAGCGAATCAGCTCCATCAGTCGCGCCCGAATTTTATCCCGAAGGGAGTGCGCCGCCTTGTTGGTAAAGGTGACGATCAACATTTCACGGATGGATCGGTGGCCTTCTACCAGCTCAGAAAGAACGCGCTCGACTAAAACAGCGGTCTTGCCCGCTCCCGCCTGGGCGGAAACAATCAGGTTTCGCTCCCTTTGATCGATGACCTGGCGCTGTTCCTGCGTAAATTGGAGATCAGTCATGGATGGCTCCCTTCCATTCATTTAAGGAAAGGCTGGGGAGGGATCGATATTTTCCGAATTGCCCCCTTGGTTCAAAACGGCAGAGGGCGCGGTAGGGGCAATATTGACAAGCACTTTCCTTATTCTTCAGACGATAGGGCGCCGGGGAAAGGATCCCTAACGCACGTTTTTCCTCCAGCTGCGAAGCCTTAGCCAGGGCTTGATCCATCAGCTCATCCATCGCCCTTGCGGAAAGCAGACGTTCCTGCTCACTCACCCCGTCGGGATGGGGTCCCAGCGTACCGTCCGCCTGAGGGACCAACAATTTTCGGGAGGAGCCCATTTTATAAATATCGGATTGAAACTGCTTCGGTGTTTCTCTTATCGCCTGGTCAGCCGCGTGAAGGACCTCCGGGTCTCGAACCAAAAGGCCATCCAGGCTCACCTCCCCTAAAAAGGACTGGGCCAGGGCCTTTTCATAGGCTTGCCGGTCCTTCGCCTTCTTTAGCTTTACCAGGGGGGCCGGACGTAGGCTCATAAAAAAGAAGCCGAGTGGGCGGGCGTTACGGGTCACCGCCCGCAAATAGAGGGGCAGCTGCAAATCCAATCCATAAATCAGTCGAGTGAGATCAAAGGCCCGCCTGCCGCTTTTGTAGTCAATCACCTGTCGGTAGACTTGGCCCGTCTGCGGAATTTGGAGCTCATCCACCCGGTCAATCCGTCCCCGTAAGGAAACCTCTACTCCGTTCGGGGCTCTTTGCAGTAAAGGCAAGGGCGGATAGGCCTGACCCCGTCCAAACGCAAGCTCATGGTCCATGCGGAGGAAGCGGCTGTGCTGGATCTGATGGAGGACCTGCTGAGAAGCATCTTGTAAGCTCTTCCAGGTGAGCTCCAGGAAGAAAGCGTTGCGGGGGTCGGAGCGCCGAATCTGATCCATTTGCACCCTTTTGGCCTTGTCAAAGGCCCCCTCCAAGGCGGCCAGAGAAAGCGCGTCCGGCCATTGCTCCACCTGGTCCAGGTGGGCATTGACCCAGCCCGACCAGGCCGAGAGGCTGTCATGGAGGAGATTGCCGATATCCAAGGGATCCAGGGCGAGCCTCCGTCCTTCCTCCAGACGAAGGATATGCCGGGCAAAGCCCTGATAGGGACAGGCCGCATAGGCCTCCAGACTGGTCGCCGATACCTCTCTTTCCTTTTGTAACAAAGTTCGGGCCAATGGTGCTGATAAACAAGGACGCTCATTGGTATAGGAAAGAGCCCGCTGGAAGAGGGTTTCGTCCTCGGGATTGGGGCTGATTTTTAAACTGTTTTTTAGCGCCAACCAAGTGCTTGCAGCGGGATCCTGGCGCAAAGCCTTTGGAAGTAAAACCTGACGGAGGGAGCGCGCATAGGCTGCCTCGCTTGGCCCAAAGCTGCCAATGAAATGCAGGGGAAGCTTTCCCGCCACTCGGAGGCTTTCGAGCCAAAAAGAAGGCTGAAGGGGGGCATTGTCCCGGCTCAGGCGGCTGGTGAAGAGGAAAAGCTTCTTTTGAACCTTGCGCAAGCTGCTATAAAAATTCAGCCGTTCCTCCTCTGCCTGAAAATCAGGCGATGAGGGCAGGAAAAAGCCGCGCTTCCGAAAGGCTTCTTTTTCAAGCTCCGTAAAAAGACCCGTGCCGGCTCCTGAGGAGGGCAGGTTGGCATCGGTAAGGCCCAGGATAAATACATAGGCCCGCGTTCGGGACCGAGACCGTAGCAGGGTGGAAACCAGGATCTGATCCTGGCCTGGTGGAATCACCCCCAGATGAAGGTCCGCCAGCCCCTCCTGGAGCATTTGTACAAAAATTTTCGGAGAAAGCGGGGTTGCGCCCGATATTTCAACTGCGCTGTCCAGGAGGGCCATGAGCTCCGCCCACAGCTGCTGATGAAGGGCCAGTCCCTCTTCTTCTCCTTCCTCCTCCAGGCGTTTCCCATAGGCCAAAAAAGCGGGATAGACGGGAGGCTGGCTTAAAAAGGCATACAGCTTTTGACAAAAGAAGGGCGCTTGCTCCTGCTCCGGCAGCTGGCGAAAGGGACGGAGGAGGGCGGTCAGCTGGTCCTTGACCTTTTTTGCTTCCTGCGTTTCTTCCGCTAGCTGTGCAGCAGCCTGAGGCAGGTGGCGATCTATGAGCGATTGGTAGAAAGCATCATCCAGCGTAAAATACCGGTCCTCCTCTAGTGCGGCTCCAGCGAGCTGGCGCTTTTCAATATATTTTTGGTAGATCTCTACCTCCGCATCCGAAAGGCCCAAGAGACCGGTTTTAAGCAGGGCTAGATAGGTTTCCTTTCGTGGCCCCTTTTCCATGAGGGCCAGGAGGGACTCGACTAGCTTGATCAGGGGATGGAAGTGCACTGATTTTTCTTCATCCGCAAAATATGGCAGCTGGTTTTCTGCCCATTGTCCCCGCAGGAAGGGGGCGTATTCCGCCCAATCTAATAAAATGACCTGGATGTCGCGATAGCGGGCCTGACCGGAAGCGACGAGATGACGTACGGCAACCGAAAGACCGCTCACTTCATCCTCTGTATTTCGAAACTCAAAGGCCGAAAGGCAGGAAGAGGCAGAAGCGGCTGAAACAGGCCGGTAGGAAAATACGGCTCTGCTCAAGGCCGCCAGGGGGTCCGCTCCCTCTTTTTCCTGCTCCTGATCCCTCCCCTCCGGCCCTGCAAGCATCACGCTTTGCCCTTGCGCTTCCGCCATCCGGCGCAGCTGCAGGAGAAAATGAACCGATAGGCTAAAGGCAGCGGCATCATCCACCAGCCCGTCCAGCACCTTTTTTAATGTTTCCTCCTCCCCCTCCAGAGGCCACTGGAGTACCTCCTTAGCCAAAAGGGGGTCCAGAAGCAGGGCGCCCTCCAGCCTTCCGTGCAGACTGAGCGCCGAAAGATAGCCCAGCTCATGGGCCGACAAAGAATGAAAATGCTCAAAGAAAAAATCCGTATTAGAGAAATAGGATGAGAGCGCGTCCCCCGCCGGGCCTCCTGGTCCCTGACGGAGCTGCTGGTAGGCTTTTTTCAGGTGATCATCCGCATCCTCCCCCACCCGGGCGAGGGCCGCTTCATACTGCGCCATAAGCTGAGCTGTCTCCTCCAGCTTTTGTCGGCTGAGGGACCCGGCTTCCAAATGATCGGCCATGGTCAGGAGGTCCTGGGGACCAATGTCGTATTCCTTCAATTCAAGCAGCTGATCTGCTAAGAGGTCTAAAAATCCGGTCCCCCGTACCGATTTTCGAAAGACCGACCAGGGCGTATCGTCCTTTTCCAGTAAAAGGCGAAGGAGCATCCGCCGTCCCACGGGGGAGAGCACCGGATCCCTTCGTCCAGCCCCTCGGGACACAATTTCCTCCGCTAAGGAACGAAAGGATTTCACCTGGACTCGAAACAGGACCGACTGGCCAGTAAAATCCAGCAAGGCCTGCTCTGCTTCTACGGTATACTGGTCCGGGACCAATAAAATGGCTTTTTTCTTCGGATCCTTCAGGCCTTGCTCGATGGAGCGATAGAGGGCCTGAACGCATCGATCTGGATGGCGAGATACATGAATTTTCATGCCTGAGCCTGCCTCCTCCCTAGTCCTCTAACAGCAGGCGGGCTGCCCCATACATGCCCGCATCGTTTCCGAGCGAGGCCTGCACGATCGGAATCGATCGAAGCCCCGGAAAGGCATATTGCTGGTAATAAGCCACGACCGGATCCAGAAGAAGGGCACCTGCTGCACAAACCCCACCGCCGATAATAAATTTTTGAGGATCCAAAATGGCGGAAAGAATGGCCAGGGCCCGGCCCAGATATCGGCCCGTTTGATCTACGATCCTCTGCGCCAGCGCGTCTCCCTGTCGGGCCTGGTCAAAGATCAGGCGGGCATCCAAATGCTTATAGCTTCTTAGTGCGGAGGACTGAGGGCTCTTTCGAAGCAGACGCTCGCACCTTCTGGTGATGCCGGTGGCGGAGGCGACCAGCTCCAAGCACCAACGTCCGCCGCAGTTGCAAGCCTCCGGCGCCTCCTCTTCCAAAAACGGCATATGACCGATCTCTCCTCCAGCACCCGTGCTTCCGGTAAATAATTTTCGGTTCAAGATGACCCCACCCCCAACGCCCGTGCCCAGGGTGATAAAAACCAGAGAATCGACCTGAAAGCCGGCCCCCTGCCAAAATTCCCCCAGCGCCGCAACATTGGCATCATTTTCGACTAAAATCGGACAATGGATAAAACGCGATAAGACGTCAACGATATCAACGTCGCGCCACCCCAGATTTACTACATTGCTTACAAAGCGCTGGTCTCTTACGGGGCCTGGTACGCCAAGGCCAACGCCCAAAAGCTCCTCCTTTGATCCAAAGCGGAGGAGGAGCTGGTCAACCTCCTGGGCCAATTGCTGAAAAAACACCTCGGGAGGAGCGCCTACGGGGGTCGGATAGCAGGTCTCTCCGATTTTTTCTCCCTGGAGAGAAAAAAGTCCCAATTTAATCGAGGTCCCCCCGATATCGACACCCACAATTTTTTTCATGCTGCCTCCTTTGACGGCTTCGCCTGTTTGGCAAATAGCGATTTTTTAAGCAGAGGATCGGCTCCTACTTTTCTATCATTTTATCAGATTCCATCCCTCGATCGCTTCCATCTTGCGCATTTTCCCCTTTTCCCCTAAAATAAGCCTGTTGTTCAGTGTTTTCTTGGCACCCACTTAAAAAATCAAGGAGATTCGTATGGAAAAATTTCATTTCAACACTCGCTTATTGACTCGTCAGGCGCTGATCGCCGCTGTTTATGCGGTACTGACCTATAGCGCACAAGGGTTCGCCTACGGGCCCATCCAATTTCGCTATAGCGAGGTGCTCAACTGGCTTTGTTTTCTAGATCCGAAAAATGTGATCGGTCTTTCTCTGGGCTGTTTCCTCTCCAATTTGACCTCCCCCTTCGGCCTGATCGATCTCTTCTTTGGCACCCTTCATACCGCTATCGCTTGCATGTTTATGGCCAAAATGCGCAGCCGCTATCTCGCGGCCCTCGGTCCCGCTCTTTTTTCCTTTATTATTGCTCTGGAGCTTTTGCTGATTGGGGAAATTAACGGGGGACTTTTCCTGGAAACCTATTTCACCATTGCCCTCTCCGAATTGATTATTGTTGCGGTGATCGGTCTGCCGCTCTTCCTTTTGCTCACGCAGTTTAAGGATTTGACCGCCCGCCTGGAGGACCGCACCATGGCGCCGGTCAAAAGGAAGGAGTAGCCCCTAAAGAGCCCATTGCCCATGCCAATAGAACAGGACAAAAAAAGGACTGCATCCGAGGCGGGTCGCCTCCCTGCAGTCCTTTTTCTTATTCCGTTTTCGCCGGGCGATTCGATTCTTTTTTCAGTGGATTTTCCATTACTTGAATGTGCGTTTCCGGCAGCTTTTTTCGGTACAAAACCTCATAGACCTGGTCAAGGGTTTTCTGTACCCGGTCGAGCTCCTGCGCCGTCAGAGTCTTTCTTTTCTCGGGATCCCTGAGGTATTCCTCCGCTAAGAGGGTCTGGTAGTGAAAGCCCTTGTCATTCTTGGTCCGCTTCACCCAGGTGGGTTGGAAGTCTACTGAAAGAATACGGGCATGGTCCTTTCCCTTTTGCTCAATCTGCATATCGACGATGACCCCATGCTCGGTGCTATAATTTTTTGTATTTTCATAACGCTGGGAGGAAATGAAATTACCGCAAGCATAGATGATAAAGGTTTCCCGACCGTCTGCCGTTACATACGTCTCGAAGGGCTCTACCACATGAGGATGGTTGCCGATCACTACGTCCATGCCCCACTCACAGAATTGTTTATATTCCTTCGGAAGGCTTTCCATCTCATTGGGGGCGTATTCGATGCCAGAATGGCAGTTGCCGATAATAAAATCGACTCCCTCCGCCTTCAGATCCTCCAGATCCTTTTTGATCAGGGACATATCTTTAAAATTGACTCGCTCATTGAGGGTTTGGCGCTTGTAGTTTGCTTCAATGCCGTTAAAGGTGGAGGTGTACGCTACCAATCCGATCCGCATCCCCTTTACCTCAATGATCGAATAGCGCTTTTCCCCTTTTTCGCGCGTGCCGACCGTGGTGATCCCCTGCGCACGAAGCTCGCGCAATGGATTGCTCACCGCGTCCAGCTCCATATCGAGCGCATGGTTATTGACGGTCGATAAGACGGTAAACCCGGCGTCCTTTAAAGCAGGAAATACCGTTTTGGGGGCATTGAAACGGGGATAGCCCGTTGGTTTCTTATTGGGATCATACGCCGACTCAAAATTGGCCATGGTGATATCCGCATCCCGTAGATAATGACGGATCAGCGCAAACTCCGCCTTGGCCGCTTCCTCATCGTCCTTGATCCGAGCAAGGGAGGACTGGTGGTGCATGACATCGCCCATCGCCTTGAGTCGGAGCCGCTTCACCTCTTCTGCCGCGGGCATATCTCCTGAGGGACGAGCCGGCTGAGTGGAGGAAGCCGCCTCATTTGACTGAGCCGTCTGTTCCAGTGGCCGCTCTTCGATCAGAGGATCGCCCTTATGGGCAACGAGGGTCTTACGCTGACTGAGCAGATGCAAAACCCCAAAAATACTGACCAGAAGAATCACGACCAACAAAAATTTGGGCGCTCTGTTTCGCTTCCTCGGCCCTTTCCCGTGCTCTTCTTTTGACTTTTGGGGCGGATCCGGCTCCATCTGACCATCATGACCCGCATAGATTTCTCGTGCCTTCATACGTCTCCTTTAGCTGTTGATGCAAGTAGCTTGCCATTACCAATAAATATGAATATTAAAGCCTTCCTTCGCCTGCAAATCCCCAAAAAGATCCAGAAGCGAAAGGCCATAATCACCCAACTGATCCACAATCCTGCGGGCATCGTCAATCTCAATATCCCGTCCTGGATTATCTAACAGCACATCCCAGAGCGCATCGAGATTATGACCAGTATACGAAGGAAAGTCAAAAATATCAATCATATAGGCATAGGCTTGTTCACGATCCGTAAAATTTTGACCGGAAAGTACATAACGTTTCACGATGGATCCCTTTCTGTTACCAGCAAACGAATGAAATGATCATAATGATCCGGCGTATAAAAGATCAGCCCGTCATTGGAGTAGACCAGACGCTCGGGCCCCCGATGCTCCTGGTAGCCTGACATCAAATCGGCCTCAAAATAATGTCGGCCCTTTTTCTTCGGTAAAAGTCCTTCACGATTGGCAAAGACATCGCCACCGATGATCCTTCCCGGCGCCGATGCAGTTGTCCAATTTTCCTTTTTAGCGGCCTCCTTGGTGAGATAATTCACCGGCAAGGACTGATAGGTGCGCAAATACAGCGCCACGTCCTCCCGTTTAAAGTAGGGCTTCCCGCGCTCGGGTTTTGGCGCAGAAAGTTCCAGGGTTGGGCCATCCTGCTCATCACTCCAGGGGGCCTGCTGGCCCACCGACTCGGAGGAAGGCCTGCTTTCCGCCCGGCCGGGCTGGTCGCCTTGGGCTCCCCGCTCTTCGGACGAGGGAAAGAAAAGACTGTTAGCAATAAAAAGAACGAAAAAAAGCAAAAGCAGAAGGATGCGCTTATTGAAATTCGACTGTTTTTTCATAATCTCCCTCTCTCTTCCTACGTTCTATAAGCTATAAGTACCCTTCTCGCGAAAATATAGCCTTTTGAGCCCCAAAAAGAAAGGACAAGCAAAAATAAAAAACCCCCTTCGGTCGCCCAGGGCGGAGGAAAGGAGGCTCGTTTTGCGCTATTATGAGTAAATTTATAAAGAACACAACGACCTTAGGGCCGTCAAATCTTTAGAAGCCTTTCACATTAAAAATGGGGCGGGATAAGGCACTGATAAAAAGGGCACTAGGCCCCGCGATCAAAATCTAAACGAAGGGGAAGGAGAAAGTGCTGACGAAGCGCAGATTGGAAGCAACGTGCGTTTGAAGTGGGACGAAATGAGCGGAAGGCCTGGCAGGCAAAGCCTTAAAGCTCTTAGATCGGCTCCCCTTCTTTTTTCCACCGTAGCTTCCGCCCGATATGGATTTCTGAGATCTTCCGCGCCCGTTCCGAGTCATGAGCCTCAAATGCTTCGATCAGCTTCAGATGATCTTCGTGATATTTCAGGAGCAGCTGATTGTCCTTGCCCTCCATAAACTCCTCCCGATCCTCCAGAGCCTGATGCTCCATAGATTGATAAATAGACATAAGCACGTCGTTTTTAACCATCGAGACGATGCGACTGTGGAACTTCATCCCCCACTCATTCATGGCGTGGATATTCCCTTCACGACACGCCTTCATCATCTGGTCATAGCTGTCGCGAAGATATTTAATATCCGCATCGGTACAGATCTGTGCAGCGATAAATGCCGCCTGCGGTTCAATGAGATACCTGCACTCTAAGACTTGATCTCGGTATTGCTCATCGTTGATCATATGAATAAACCGGCTATCTCGAATTTTCTGCAGCGCATTCTTTCTCACAAAGGTCCCTTGGCCGCTTTTCGACTCTAAGATCCCCATCATCTGCAGTGATTTTATCACCTCACGAATGGATCCCCGGCTCACCTGAAACAAATCAGCCAGCTCCAGTTCACCGCGGATACGCTCGCCTTCCTTCCAAACGCCTTCTTCGATTTGTTCTATGATTTGGTTCGAGATGTCCTCATAGATGCGCTTCCGTTTTACCGGTACAATCATTGCTTTTCTCACTCCCCTCTACATCTCTAGAAATATATCAACTATCATTCAAAATGTCAAAGTACCCCTATGTTCATCCCGTTCCGGAGCCTATCACTACTTTCCCCTTTTATAAAATGATGCGTAAAAAAAGGCTGTGAAGCTTGAGCATTTGCTACTCAAGCTTCACAGCCTCTCGGCCTGCTGGTAACCTTCTGCGTTTTTTCACCGCTTGCCGCATTCTTTTCCTCTTGATTATTCTATGCTTTTCGCCTCAACATCCTTTATGGTTTTGTCTTCATCATCTTTATAGAAGATTCCAATACCGGTAATCGCTAGAATAATGGCCATCAACGGGGTCAGGAACGCCATAAAGTAAAACGGGAACATTGCACCGGTGGAAAGGCCGAGCGTCGTCGCCGCATAGATTCCGTTCGAGCCCCATGGAACCATCGGCGCATAACAGATCCCGCCGTCAGAGACGGTTCTAGAGAGAACGGTGCGATCTAATCCTTGCTTATCGAAGTCATCCTGGAAGGCTTTGACTGGGATCAGCGCTGCAATATAGGGATCTGCAGCGACGAAGCTGGCAATGATTCCGCTGACCAGCGTTGTCGCGATCAGTCCGACCCGCCCCTTCGTAATTCCAGTCAGTTGCTGAGCAATCTTCAGGAGTATCTTGGTGCGGTCCAATAAGCCGCCGAAGGACATGGAGCAGATGACCACGCCGATAATATTCCACATGGAGGTCATCCCACCTCTGTTGAGGATCCTATTAATACTTTCATTGCTGGTCTCGACCGAAAAGCCGCTGAACAGATAGTTCATGAAATCCGTGAAGGACTGCCCTTGATAGGCGATCGCGATGATGCCGGCGCTGGCAACACCTGCCCACAAGGCTGGAATTGCCGGGACTTTTAAGGCAATCGCAACAATCACCACGATGATTGGAATCCATAATATAGGAGAGAAGCGAAGGACTTCACTCAACCCTGTCTGTATCGCCGTAATATTAGAGGTGTCGAGCGTCTGCGAACTGTATCTGATGCCTAGCACAAAGAAAATGATACAGCTGATAAGTATCGCTGGTAGCGTCGTATAAAGAAGGCTCTTACAGTGCTTGAGTATCGGCGCGCCGGTGATGCCTGTATTGAAAACCACAACATCACTCACCGGAGAAATTTTGTCCCCAAAATACGATCCACAAAGAATCGCTCCGGCTGTCATAGGCAGCGAGATGCCCATACCAATGGAGATCCCCATAAATGCGACACCGATCGTGCCCATCGTCGTCCAACTGGAACCGGTCACGGATGATAAAATGGAGCACATCACAACGATAAACGCCAAATACCAGGTGGGCGAAATCAATTTAAGCCCCAGATAGATTACGTAAGGAACCGTTCCGCAGGCAATCCAGGCCGCAATCAAAGGTCCAATCGTAAGCAGTAACAGCATCACCCCTAGCGAATCACTGAGTGATTTGATCATGGATTGTTCCAGCTCCACATAAGGAATCTTCAGAACACCAATCCCATAGGCGCAGACGACGATAATCGCGCCGATGAGCGGAATCTGAACGGGAAGCTGCATAAGAATTACTCCGATTAGAATTATTGCTACGCAAAGGAGGAACACAATCAAGGAGCCCGCAAAACTTCCCTCTCGCTCCTTCTTTTTCTCTTTAGCAGCCATCATTTTTCTCCTTTCGGTTAACCGCAGACGATCGTCAGGCCACCGTCAACAAAGAGTGTCTGCCCAGTGATATATTTTGAATAGGGCGATGCCATGAAGAGTACGCCATCTGCGATTTCCTCCTGATCGCCTCTTCTCCGCAGCGGGAGCTTATCACACATAGCTTTGTCCACCTTCGGATCCGAATACTGCTTCTTATTCATGTTGGTCGGGACGCTCCCCGGTGCAATGCAGTTCACGCGAATATTGTCCGGTCCCCATTCCCGTGCCAGATTTTCGGTCATTTTAGAAATGCCGGCCTTTGTAACCGCATAGACCGTTTCCCCGATTGTAACGATCGTCTTGTTGACGGATCCAATGTTGATAATGCATCCGCCGCCGTTCTCCATCATAGACTTCGCTGCCGCCTGCGCTCCAAAGAAGTATCCGCGGAGATTTAAGTCCACTGTTTTGTTCCAATCTTCAGGAGTTACCTCCAGAGAAGGCTTCGGAAAATGGATCCCTGCATTATTCACCCAGATATCGATACGTCCATAATGCTCGAGCACGTCCGCTGCAAATTTTCGAACCTCATCGATATCCATGAAATTCGCCGCCTTTGCGAACATTCTCTCCGGTGCTGAAGCCCCGATTTCCTCTGCTGCCTGGCGGATTCTTTCCTCCGAGCTACTGCAGATCGCCACCTTCGCTCCAGCTTCAAAGAAACGTCTTGCGATCGTTTTCCCTATGCTGATCCCCGATGCTCCCGTTACTACAACAACCTTTCCTTTGAAATCAAACATCGTTTTTCCTCCTTTTCCCTCTACAAAATATATTTTTGACAGCAAACGTTCGCTGTGTCAAACTCCTCAGAAAAAAGCTTCAGACAAGCGACCGCTGTGATCATTGCGCCGCTTCCGCCTCCCTTTCCCTCTTTCTTACAAAGCTCATCGGCCAGAGCACCGATTTGTATGCGTTCCTCGTTTTTTTCCAGATACGCTCGAGTCAGCATTTCCAGACGGTCTAGACAGTCCAAGCCTTCCCTGAGCGCGCGCTGGTATTGTTTTTCATCCAGAATATCTTCCGAATGGCAGCTGCATACCTTCTCCACTCGAATTTTCTGGAGACGCTCCAGTGAAGCGCGATATTTTGTCATATCATTGACCTGTGGCAGTCCGTTGAAAAATCCGGCTCCCGATACCGTATCTCCGGTGAGTAGGAGCCCTTCCTCCGGGATGTAATAACAGACGCTCCCGCTCGAATGACCCGGCGTTTCCAAGACCTCCACGCGAATGTTTCCAAAATCCAAAATGTCTCCATCCTGCACGGAAACATCCAGTTGAACCGCCTGACCACATTCCTGAAAATAGGTTTCTCTTCTGGCATTTGTGATTTCAAATTCACCGGAAAACTGCTCATAAAGGGCGTTCCATTGAAACTGCAGGTCCTCCGTCATATTTTCATCGCCCGGATGGCCGTACAGCTTGACTCCTTTCTTTTGAAAGGTATGGTGCCCTCCGATATGGTCCCAGTGTCCATGTGTACAAAGGATCGCTGTGGGCTGCTCTATCACCTTCTCAATCAATGGCAGACTTTGGTAAAGGCCCGTATCCGCTAGAAGGGCAGTTTTCCCCTCTTCCACCAAAAAACAATTGGTGAACCGGTCCAGGTAGGGCTCTTTGATTACTTTGACATTCATAGGGCACCTCTCTCTTAAATTCCGTGCAGGCGTGAACGAACCTCCCTCGCTGTTGGAGTAGAAGCCAGCCCGCCTATCGCAGCGCCCTTCAATTCCTTCGGGAGTCGCTTCTCTACATCGATTAACGCATCGATCACCTCATCCGGCGGGATAAAGCTCTGGATTCCTGCCAGGGCCATATCCGCTGAGATGAACGCATTAGAAACACCGTTTGCATTTCGCTTGATACAAGGGACTTCCACAGGCCCAGCGATCGGATCGCAGACCAGCCCCAATATATTCTTCGTACACAGTGCCATCGCATGCATGACCATTTCCGCGTCATCTGTAAACAGACTGGTGATGGCCGCCGCCGCAATGGCAGAGGACACACCGATTTCGCCCTGACAACCACCAACAGCACCGGAGAAAGACACGCCGCGTTCATTCATAATGACACCAACTAACCCACTCACAAACAGAGCTCGAGCAATTTCTTCGTCTGTAAAGCCCCGATGGTCCTGCAGCGTAAACACCGATCCTGTCACAACGCCTGCAGACCCTGCTGTCGGGGCCGCGACCACGCATCCCATCCCGCCATTCACTTCCATAACGCCGATCGCCTTTGCGACCGCTTCCGGGATAATTCCGCCAGAAACCGTGTCTCCGTTCTGAATCCAGCGCATGAGCTGTTGTGAATCGTTGCCAGATACCAATCCATACAGAAGCTTTTTCGGCTGCATTCCCTTCTCTACAGAAAGCTTCATGTACCGAACATGCTTCATCATCTGCTCCATCACCTGCTCTTTACTGTGTCCGGATCGAGCCATTTCATATTGAATCGCAACTTCATCTAGGCCCCATCCCTCTTTGAGTGCCGTATCACAGGCCGCTTGACAGGATCCCATGTGGATCTTCTCCCCTGTACTTCCATAGGGGAAGACCGGCGGGACAATACTGACCTTGTCCGGATGAAACTCCTCTTTGATGTACTTGACTTCCTTGGTCGGCTCCGAAGTGAAAGAGAAGCAGGATAGAAAACCCTCATCTTCAAACACCTCACCACCATACTGCTCAATCACAGAGGTAACCGGTTTTTCCTTCGTCCAGCAAAAGACATTCCATTTTTCCGGCGAGGCGTCAATCTTCTTACCGTTTACCTCCAGCAACGCGATACTCCCGCCGCCGACTGAGGTGCCGCAGACCGAGTAACTTTTTTCATTTTTTGTGGAAGCCGTAATTTCCACAGTATTCTCCGGATACACTCCATCCGGCAGAAATTCAACCTCTATTTCGATTCCTTTTTCCTTGGCAAGATTTAGAGACTCACGAATGTCCGGATCTTCCGGAGAAATTCCTAAAAATCCTCCAATGACACCCACATCACTGCGATGCCCCTTATATGTTCTCTTCAGCCGAGGGCTAAATCGAAGTCGGATGCTCGTCACCGGCTCATTAATGATTTTTCCTGCCATCTCTCCGATTTTGACCATCCCAGCCGTATGAGAACTGGAGGGTCCGATCATAATCGGTCCAATTACTTCAAAAACACTGATTCCCATTCCTATTTGTTCCTTTCCGCTTGCAATCATTTGCTTTGGGGATGTTGAATGCAAGTCTTTGCTGATTTCAATCCTGGTCCTACCCTGGCGCGTGCTGAAGATGCTCCTGCTCTTTGTCCGCCATGATTTGGGAAACGTTTTCTGATCAGGAGCGCTACATCACCTTCTTTCTAAATTTCACCGCCCCTGAAACACTACACCTTCTAGCCACAGGTCTCTGCAATCATACTGCTCAAAGTAAAGATTTATCTATATGTCTAGCTGTCCTACATTTATACATTTATGATAAATCGCTTCTGACTCCTTGTCAAGAAAAATCATAAAAAAATTGCTCTACTGAATTAGATGAGAAATCAAGCCTTTCCAGTGGTTGAAGACTTCATAAAAGGACATGACGATACAAATGATGCGTGTAATTCAAAAAAAATCATAAGAAAAGGAAAACTAGAAGCTGCTGTGAATCAGGCAAGCAGCTCTTCCTTTCGAGCTTTATAGTAGATCAACCCGACGAAGTCTGCCACACCCCAACCAATTGGGACAGACCAGCAAATGCCGATCACGCCAATAGAGGGAATTGAGGATAACAGGTGGGCAAGCGCGACACGAGTCCAACGAGATGACCGTAGGTATGACGCCATGCCCGGCTTTCCAAAGGCCCGATACAGCCCATAGAGCAAGAACAGACAACCAATGCCACAATATAAAATGCCTTCAATACGCAGATACCGCACCCCTTCGGTAATAACCTCCACTTCTCCAGCGTCTACATAAATCGTCATAAAGCGTAAAAGATGAGCCGACCGCCGAAGAAATGGATCCGTTACTGCACACGGTCATTGACCCATTGTCCGGTGTGCTCAGCTGCAGTTGTAATTTGTTTTATCGCCCATCAAGGACATAAATATGCTTCTTTTTTTGGAACCAGTAGCTACGGGAGAGAAAAAGCTTCGACAGAAACGGTCTATTACAAGGCTTTTCGGAAGAAAATGAAATGGACCGGTAATTGACACATTGTATCAATTACCGGTCCATTTTTTATGGAGATGACGGGAATCGAACCCGTGTCCAGAAACTCATCCGGAAGAGTTTCTACGAGCGTAGCTTGTTGAAATTGTTTCCCCCGAAATCAAGCCAACAAACAAGCCAAAAGTCGAGGTAGCTTCATCAATCCAACCTGCGGGCAAAGCTTAGCGCAGGAAGTTTCCCGACATATTTGAGGCCAGTCCGAGTGTTACGGGTCCACCTGGAGGGCCGACTGCTTGTTAATTAAGCAGCAAAAGCTAATTCGTTGTCGTTAGCATTTAAATTTAGGTTGCCTGTTTAACGTCATCTGCCTGACGGCTCGCTTCCCTTCTTTCCAAATCCCTGTCGAAACCAGGACATCCCCAAATTTCATTCTTCCTTTTTATTATAAGGGAGCGCCCGCCCTTTTTCAAATGCCAGGCGAAAAGGGTCGTCCTCTCCCCCCTGAGCAGCAAGCAGGCGGATATAAACCAGTTCGGTTGGATTGCCCAAGCGCGGCAGGGGCCTTGCGGTGTTGGATAGCCCTCGAGAAACCAGAAGCTTGCCCCGGCTGCCTTCGTACAGGCCCCCGCTGAAACGCGGAAAAAAACCCTGTCCAGGGGCATAGAGCCCTCTTCCCTTTGTGAAAGGCAGCCGGATCTGTCCTCCGTGGGCATGACCTGACAGGGTCAGGGCAATGGGATAGGCTTGGATCTTAGGCCAGTATTCGGGATGATGGCAAAGAAGAAGCTTGCAGCCGGGCTGA
>CABTYV010000023.1 GCA_902489145.1 uncultured Tissierellia bacterium
CCAAAAGGAAGCGCCCCTGGGGGGGGGCGCCTCTGCTTCTGTATCATCCGCCGGCCGCAGGCCGGCTCCGCTTGGTTTTCTCCAATCCGCCGGCCCCAGGCCGGCTCCGCATGCTTTGTCTGTCGACTCTCACGCATCGCGCATTTTTTGTTGACACGCATTTGGTGCGATATGCTTCAGCTGTGCCAAGTCACCCATCACCAGCGATCAATCAAATGCCAAAAGGGGTATATAAAGTAAAGTATCGAAACCATATAAAGAATGAGATTCGCACGCTGTCCACACGTCCTGGCCGATTGGCCAGGGCCCAGAACAAAAGTGGAGACCTGGCAGCGAGATGAAAGAGGAGACCATGGAGCGTTATGATATTGTGATTGTGGGGGCGGGGGCTGCGGGGGCCTTTGCGGCGGTGGAGCTTGCGAAGCGGAAGACTCGGAAGCGCGTGCTGGTGATTGACCAGGGGGCGTCGATTGAGAATCGGTCCTGCCCGATTACGGAGGGCAAGGTGGATCACTGTGTCCATTGCCAGCCTTATTGCAAGGTGATGGCGGGGTTTGGGGGCGCTGGAACCTTGTCGGATGGGAAGTACAATATTACCAATGCCTTTGGCGGAGACCTGCATGCCTATTTGGGCGATGAGGAGGCCTTGGCCTTGATGCGCTATGTCGATGGGCTGCTGCTATCCTTTGACCATTCGGGCATGGAAAATCGGCTCTATTCTACCGCCTCGTCTGATCTCAAAACGCTCATGCTGCAGCACGATCTCCACCTGCTGGATGCCCAGGTGCGCCATTTTGGGACCGACCGAAACCTGGCGATTTTGAAGGAGATGTATCACTATACCAAGGACGTCGTGCGCTACCGATTTGAGACGAGGGTGGAGGAGGTAGTGCGCTTGGACCCGGGCAATGCGCCGCGTCCGGCGCTGGCCCCGAGCGCTGGCCTGAAAAGGGATCCGGCGGACGCCCAGGAAAAGAGCGCCGGCTTCCGGCTGCGTCTGGCAAATGGCGAGCTTGTGGAGGCGGAGGCGGTGATATTGGCCTGCGGGCGGTCGGGCTGCCGCTGGATGAGCCGGGTTCTGGAGGAGATGGAGGTGGGCCTAAAGGCCAATCGGGTCGACATTGGCGTCCGACTGGAGCTGCCGGCGGAGGTCTTTCGGCCCATCACCGATCAGGTCTATGAAGCCAAGGTTGTCTACCAGACCAAGGGCTACAATGACTTGGTCCGCACCTTTTGCATGAATCCTTACGGCGCCGTGGTGGCGGAAAATACCAATGGGATTATTACGGTCAATGGCCATGCCTATGCCGATCCCGCCCGGCAAACGGAGAATACCAACTTTGCCCTGCTGGTCTCCAACCACTTCACCGAACCCTTTAAGGACTCCAATGGCTATGGGGAATCCATTGCCCGTCTGTCCAATATGCTGGGCGGCGGGGTCTTGCTCCAGCGTTTTGGTGATTTGATTCGAGGGCGGCGTTCCTCTGAAAGTCGCATGGCCAAATGCTTTACCCGGCCCACGCTTTCCGCTACGCCGGGCGACCTCTCCCTGGTGATGCCCAAGCGGCAATTGGATGATATCATTGAAATGATCTATGCCCTGGACCAGGTGGCGCCCGGCACGGCCAATGAAGACACCCTGCTCTATGGCGTCGAGGTCAAATTTTACAATTCCCTGGTCGAGGTGGATGAGCATTTTCAGACCAGGGTCCCCGGCCTCTTTGCCATTGGCGATGGGTCGGGCGTAACGCACTCCCTCTCCCAGGCGGCGGCCTCCGGCGTTTATATGGCCCGCCTGCTGGGCTAGCTTCCCCAAAACAACGATAGAAGGAAAGTCTATGAAAAAAAGCAGATTCCTCCAGCTCTCCTTTTACCTGGAGCTGGGCCACACCTTGAAGAAAGCCGACCTGGGCAATCGAGCCCGTTCGCTGGCCTTTTCCCTTTTGATGGCATCCATTCCACTGATCCTGGTCTTTGTCCAGCTGGGCTCCCTTTTCCTCGCGGATCCCACCCCTGCCTTGCTCAGCGCCTGGAAGCTGCTGCCCGACCAGGTCAGCCAGATTATCCGCTATGTCATCCGCTTTCTGGCCCGTTCCACCTCCACCGCTACGGTGGGATTTGGGATCTTCACGGCCCTTTGGCTGGGCTCCAACGGCATCTCCAAGCTCATCCTTTCCGTCAATAACAGCATGGGCTTTGAGCTGCGCGGCAACTTTCTCATCCGCCGCCTCCTCTCCGTGATCTATACCATCGTCTTTGTCCTCTTTCTTATGATCCTCCTGCTCTTCCTCGTCTACTCCAAAAACGTGGGCCAGCTCCTCCTCTTCCTCGGAGACTGGCTGGGCCTCTCCGGCCAATGGGCCGGCCTCCTGGGCCTATTTGAATCTCTGCTGGCCAAGCTCCTGCCCCCTGCTCTTTTTCTGATTTTCCTCATTCTTTTCTATAAAACCACCTCCATCACCGCCACCGACCAGGTACGCTGGCGGGAAGCCCTGGTCGGCGGTCTCTTTGCCGGCGTGGCCATCTTCCTGGTTACCATTTTCTACGCCTTCGTCATGGACCATATCTCCCGCCTCTCCGTGTACTTTGGCTCCCTGGCAGGCTTTCTGGGCCTCTTCGTCTGGCTGCAATATGTCGCCTTTCTTTTGTTAGGCGGCGCCGAAATCATGGCCGCCTACCGCGCCACCGAGGAAAAGACCCTGCCCCAAATCACCGTCCGCGACCTCATCCGCTCCTTGCTAAAAAATGAGTAGCCTGTGGCCCGACCCGCCATTAAAAAACCCCTGAGCCTGGGCTCAGGGGTTTTTTAATGGATCCGAAAGAGGAAGAAGCAGCCCTCTTCGGCTAGTTTTATTTTCGCCCTTAATCCTCCAGCGCTCGGTTGTTGCCGGACGCTCGGGCAATGCTTCCATAGTGGAAGGAAATCCGGGAAATGGAGGTCAACAGCTCACTGTAGGCCAAACCGGAGGAGGCATCGCAATCCTTGGCCCCCACCCGCTCCAGATGGTTCTCCTCGAAGCGGTCGAGACACTTGCTCATCTCCGCTGTCCTATGCATCACTTCTTCTAAGGTCAGCTTGTTTTCATCCATATCTCGCACGCCCTCGTAGATCTGATCAATCTTTTCCGCTAAAATCTGAATTTCCTCCTGGGCGAATTCGGAGAAGTGAATTTCACTGGTCTGATTGGTTTGCGCGAGGCTGGCGATCTTGCGAATATAATCCTTGATCCGCTCGATATCGGATAGGATCTTGAGGTCGTTGGTCAGCATCTGAGACTGCACCTTATTGAGCCTGCGCGTAATTAAACGGACGGTGACCTCATTGAGCTTATGGGTCAGATAATGGACCGTTTCCAGCTGGCTCTTGAGCTCCTCCTCCTTTTTCTCATCGTAATGAACCACCAGGTCCATCGCCTCCTGAACCGATTCGCGGCAGATCCGCAGGGTCCGCTCAATTTCCAGGTGGATGTTGGCGATGAGGACCAGATTGTCCCCAAAGGTGTCCGCCTTCACATAGAGCAGCTGTTTGGGCTCGGCCTTCTTGTCCTCCCCGCGGATCAAAAGGGTTGAAGCCTTGGCGAATTGGAGGGAGAAGGGCAGGAGCAGGAGGGTCGTGGTGATATTGAAAATGGTATGGAGAAAGGCGATCTGGGCCGCCGGAGTCAACGGCGCCACCGATAAAATGAGCTCCTTGAGGGGGAATAAGTAAGAGACGACCAGAAAAAGCAGGGTCCCGAGCACGTTAAAAAGGACGTGGCAGAGGGCGGCCCGCTTGGCATTGATGCTGGTGTTGAAGGAGGCTAATACGGAGGTGATGCAGGTGCCAATGTTTTGGCCTAAAACGACGTAGAAGGAGATAGAGAAGGGGACCAGGCCCTGATTGGCCAGGGTTTGGAGAATGCCGACCGAAGCCGAGGAGGATTGGATAATAGCGGTAAAAATGGTGCCAAAGAGAATCGCCGTGATGGGCGAGGAAATACTCTGCAAAAAGCGAATGAAGGCGGGCGATTCCCGCAGGGGTGCCATCGAGTTGGCCATAAATTCGAGGCCCATAAAGAGGAAGCCCATGCCCAGGATGACCTTAGACCAATAAATCCACTTGTGATGGTGACGGCGAGAAAGCAAAAAGCCGATCATGGCAATGAGAGGGGCATAGCGGGTGAGATCCGCCGCGATGAAGATGCCGGTGACCGTAGTCCCGATATTGGCCCCCATGATCACGTTGATGGCCTGGGCCAGGTTCATCAGCTGGGCGTTGACAAAGCCCACGACCATGACGGTGGTCGCGGAGGAGGATTGAATCACGGCCGTCACGCCTGCGCCCACCAGAACCCCTAACAACTTGTTCGAGGTCAACCGGTGCAGGATCGTTTGCATCTTGTTGCCGGCCACCAGCTCCAAGCCTTCCGACATGAGGTTCATACCGAATAAAAAGAGGGCCAATCCGCCAAACAAAGAAAAAACGTGCCAGATATCCATGAATCTCCCATCCCTGCGGGTTCCTGGTTCATACGGTCTGGGGGCGCCGCGTCAAGAAATGCCCGCCCTCCGGTTACGATACCAGCCGACAAAGGGCCCCTCCACCGGGGCCTCCTTCTGCTTCATATAAAATTAACCGTCTTTTAACACTTACATTATACAAGAAAAGAATGGAACTGCAAAAAAAAGAACCCCGGCTTTCGACGGGGTTCTTCTTGATTTTCAATCTGCTGCTAAGCCTTCCGCCTATTTGATCGCGTCCGCTACGGCCTTGCTCACCGCGTTCTCGCCACCGATGATGATGACTTTCTCATAGGCTGCCTTTTGGATCAGCTTGCTGATCGAGTCGGGCAATGCGGCCTGGCCGGT
This sequence comes from uncultured Tissierellia bacterium, assembly GCA_902489145.1. Taxonomy (GTDB): domain Bacteria; phylum Bacillota; class Clostridia; order Tissierellales; family Peptoniphilaceae; genus Kallipyga. The sequence goes on from CABTYV010000023.1 coordinate 4,849, forward strand.
CAGAAGCACCGGACGGTCCAGCTTCCCGGCAATGGGGCCGACGACCAGAGCGTCTGCGAAATTTTCTCCGGACGTGAGGTAGGCGACCTTCGCCTTGGGGAAGAAGCGTTCAGCGATCAAAGCCGAGCTTTCAAAGCGGGTAGCGCCACCGATGCGCTCGCAGTCCTTGGGCAGGGCTTTTACGACCGATTCTGCCACGACGTTGACGCCACCGATCACGATCGCGGATTGGACCTTCAGCTCCTCGATGGTTTTGGCCACGACCTTGGGCAGCTGCTTGGTTGCAGTCAGCAGGATGGGATAACCCATCTTGGCAGCATAGGGGCTGATGGAGAGGGCATCGGCATAGCCCAAGCCCGTCGCAAGGATCACCTTCTCGGGGTTACCCTTCAGCTTGGCAATGGTCTTGGCGATCAAGGCCGAGGTTTCGTAGCGGTCCTGACCTCCGATGCGGTCGACCTCACCCAGCGTCTTCAGTTGATCCACAATTTCCTTCGAAAGGGCGGATTCGCCACCGACCAAGAGGGCCTTTTTCGCGCCTAAGCGTTCGATCTCTGCCTTCACAGCGGGCGTTACCTCTTTCGAATTGGTTAACAGAATGGGGGCATCCAGGGCTTTTGCAAGCACGCTGGCGGCCAGGGCATCCGGATACTGATCGGCACGAGCGAGCACCACCTGCTCGGACTCGCTGTAGTTGGCCTTGGACAATTGAATGGCCGTTTCAATCCGCGTATCACCCCCCAAGCGCTCGGTCGAGGTCTTGGGCGTCTCGGGCTGGGGCTCCGGTGTGACACCGGGGTTGGGATTGGGATTCGGATTCGGATTGGGATTGGGCTTCACTACCTTTTTCCACTGGGCCACCACGGTGGTGTTTTCCTGCACCGTGATTTCTGCCCCAACGGCCTTTTTCTCGCCATTGATCATCCAGCCGTCAAACACCTTGCCTTGCGGCACTTCGAAGGCATTTTCGGGCAGGGTCACTTTTTGGCTGCTGCCGATCGGATAGGCGGTCGTCGGCATGGAGCCTGCTGCCCCATTGCCGTCGTAAGCCACAAAGAAGAAACGGTTCGTATAGTTGATGTCTGCATTGTTCAGGGGGCTGGGCACGCCGGTCGGATTGTGCAGGGCCGGATCCTGCTTGTAGCCCAGGTTGGTAAATGCTGCCCAGTTGCTCGGCGGCACAAAGAGTCCAAAGGTGGCCTGGTTCTGATCAAAGACGGTCGTCGCATCGGTGTGAATGTTCTGATACTTGCTGGTGTCCGCTTTCAGCTCCTGATAGTCCTGAATCTTTGACGTGTCCGTTTTATCAGACTGAAGCGTATAGATGGCACCACCTACCACCGCCTTGTTGCCTCTAAAGATGGTTCCTTCGCTGCAGTCGAGCTTGCCCGTTACTGGCAGAAAAATTGCGCCACCGAATTTGGATTCGTTATGCTCAAATACAACGTCCTTTACGGTCGCCTGGCAATCATTACCTAACGTCAAGCCACCACCATAGTGGGTGGTCTGATTGTTCGAGATGGTCGCCTTTTCAATCGTCGCATTGGTTTTTACCAAATCGAGCGCTCCCCCACTACCGGCTCCCTTGTTGCCAGAAATGAGGATGTCACTCGGCTTTTGACCCTTGAGCGTAATCGTACTCGAATCTGCATAAATGCCTGCCCCAAAAGAATGAAATGGCTTTGAATCTCCCCTATCCTCCAGAACGTTGTCGCAGATTTTTCCAGCGGTCATCTGCATTTCAGCCTTATAAAGATTTACCCCACCACCGATCAAATCTTCTGTATCATTGGTGCTATCAGGTTTGACCCAGTTGCCAGAGATTTCGCCGCCATGCATTTTAAAAATGGCGGATGGTTTTGGATCTTCTACATAACTTCCATCCACATAGACGGCTGCGCCGACAGAATAGTGCGCCAGATAAACTTTATTATTATGGATCTTGCCCCCATATAGGTCAAAGGTGCCATAGTTGACCAAAACGGCAGACGCACCATAATCACCATTGGAGATCAAGCCGGTCAGTTCTACCCCGTCATACATTTTCAAGTTACCCGGACTGAGGACATCCTCCGTGATATCCGGATCATAACCGGCTACAAAGATCGCAGCAAGAGATCTCGGAGCGTCCTTCGTGGCGGTGGAGGTGATCTTTAACACATTTTCATCCCCCGCCGGCGCTTCCTTACCCAAAGACAGGGTGGCGCCACGAATAATAGTAAAGGATACTTGACCCAAGTTGATCTCATGCCCCTGGCCGAGCAGGACCGTATCCTTCGTAATAAGCAGGTCCGCTGTTTCACCCGTCAGATCAATATCCTTCGTCAAACGAATGATATTTTCCTGTCCATTTTCACCAAATTTTGTGATCTGTTCTATGGCCTTATATAGCTCTTTTGCATTGTCCACCTGAATTTCGATCTTGCCGGTCGCCAGGGCCTGACTCGGCCCAAAGCTCAGTCCGACGATCAGGAGCAGGGCCAGGGCCAGGCTGAGCCAACGTCTCCTTCTTCTTCCTTTCATAATTCCCTCCTTTGTTATTCGTTCCTGCTGCTGTTCTCGAGGGGATGATCCCTTCCCCGAAAACTTTCCTTAATCACCATTATATCTTATTTCTAAAAAAAAAGTCTTAAATGGAGTTTACTTGGCAAGCCCCCATCAAAAAGCGCCCTGACGACGTCCGCCAGGGCACTTGGCTATTTCCTTGTTTTGGCATTGCCAGACGGCTTTCTTCCCTCGTGACGATGAAAAGCGTTTTGCACCTAGTTCAAGAAGAGGCGAGGAAAGCGGTCATAGGTCCGGTAAACCTCCTCGACCGTCAAAGGACTATTTTGGCGAAACACCCCGTAGCCAATATCGTCCCGGTCCTCCTGGATCAGATAATAGGTGACACCCTCTTTCTCGACCTGGTCCCCTCTTTGCAGATAGGTGAGATCAGAGAAAAACAGAAAAAGTGCGACCCCCAAAAAGAAGAAAAAGGTCAGATAGGTGATCCAGGAGGAAAGCTCCGCCAGCCAGGGCGTAGAAAAGGGGTGGTTCAGGAGCCGGAGGCAGAGCCAGAGACCGAAAGCAAACACCATCACGAAGCCAGCGATCCGAAAAAGGTTATTGACCAGCGGCAGATAGCGGATATAATCCGGGCTGCGCCACAGAAAGAGGGCCAGGACTAAAAAAAGGAAGCGCAGGACCCAACGGCTTTTTTTCTGAACCTTTTCCATAGAAGAGCTCCTTTCCAGATCCAGGCGATTTCCCGATCACGCTTTTTAATAGTCCAGCGCCTGCAGGCTTGCCACCACATGGGCGAGGATGGCGGCCTTGCCCCCAATGACAGTAAAATCGTAAAGCTCACTCCGGTCAATGAAGCGGCGGAGGGCGGGCGATAGGACTTTTGCCCCGGTCAATAGGATGGGCTTCCCCAGATGACCGGCGATGGGACCGGCCACCATGGCATCGGCAAAGGCATCGCCGGAGGCGACAAAGGCTTCTCTTTGATAACCCATGGCCCGGGCCAGGGCGAGCGCCGTCTCATAGCGATCCGCGCCGAAGAGGCGGTCCCGCACGGGTGGCAGGCCCTTCAGAGCGGCCTCTGGCACCGCTTGCGGACCGCCGATAATCCGCATCCTTTTGACCCCCAGGCGCTTCATCACCTCCTTAACCATCGCTGGCGTTGGCCCCTGGCCCACTAAAAAGATGGCCTGGTGATTTTTTGTCGCAAGCGGGGTGGCCGCCAGAGCATCAGCAAATCCCTCGCCGGTGGCCACCAGCACTTCCTTGTTGCCTGTGGCTGAAATAACCGCCTGGGCCAGCAGGGCCGCCGTCTCATAGCGGCTCTCGCCGCCCAGCCGGTCCAGCTTTTGGATGCCAAGCCCGGTCAGTGCCTCCTCCAGGTCAGGAGAAAGGGCGGATGGGCCGCCGGCCAATACCACCCGGGAGGCGCCCAGCGATTGAATGGTCTCCGCCACCTGGGGAGGCAGGCTTTGGGCCGGCACCAATAAAATAGGGGCTTTCAGGGCCGCTGCCAGGGGCCCGGCGGCCAGGGCGTCCGCAAAGACGTCCTGACGGGCCAGCACCACGGTGTCGGCTTTTTTGTAATAACGGGTAGCCAGCTGCACCGCTGTGTCGATCCGGTTTTCTCCGCCAATACGGCCTACCGTCACATTCTGAAAAAAGTCCGGATCCTTCGTGAGACTCTTCAGACGGATCCCCAGGGCGTTGGCTACATAGCGCTGGCTGCCATCGGAAAGGCGGTTGACCACCCGGGCCTTGTCGTAGCCGGCAGGCTTGACCGCCATCGTGGTGGAGCCGCCTCCGTCAAAGTTTACGGCATCGCTTGCGCCCAGCTGGCGCAGGAGGCGGGCAAGCTGGACCATGCTCATCCCATCCGAGGCCCGGGAGCGCCCTTCGATTGTCAACAAAAAGAGCTTGGTCCCCGCAGCATTGACCCCGGCGGCCGTACGAGGATGATATTCCTTGTCCTCAATGACGATCCGACCCTTTTCCAAAAGATGATGGCCCCCGACCATGGCCAGCTGGGGCTGGCCAATGTCCGAATCCAAATTGTATTGGATGGAAAGCGTCTCCCCGCCCTGAAGACGCTTGAGCGCCTCCAGGCTTGCTCCACCGGGCGCCGCCAGGACCAGATGACCCTGGGGCACGGCTTCTTTGGAAAGGGGCTGGACCTTGATCACCTGAAGATTGGCATCCAGAACCGCTTCTAAGCCCTCGTCCCGGTCCAGAAGCTTCCGATAGCGTCCCCACTTGTCGGTATAGACCGCAAAGCTTCCGTCGGCCGCAGCGGGGGTATTGACCCCATTGATCATAAAGTCCTCTCCGCCAATCGTCACCGTGCCGACCAGCTTGCTCGCTCCGATATGCGCTCGGCCGGCCTGGTCAATGAGCAGGGAGGTCCGATAGGGATAGGACCAGGCGTTGAGCACCTCTCCGGTGTCGTCCTGACTGTTGCCCTTGGGCAGGTTGGTGGAACGAAAATCGAAAAAATCGCCATTGACCGCCGCCGCTACCCCCGGTGCGCGCTGCATGAGCTGGGTAACGGTTCTTTTTTGAGTCACGGTGCCGGAATAGAGATAATCAAGGCTAACATTGGGGCTTACGAGGTCAACCTCCAAGATTGCCCCACGCACGCGGCCCGAGCCTTTTTTCTGCTTGCGCTCAAAGCGGGTGAGGAAAACGCCGGGGCCCAGCTCATTTTCAAAATGCTTGCTGATCCAGTAGTGGCCTTCATCCGTCAAATCATACCGGGGCTTTGGGCCCAGCAGCTTCACATAACGGGCGGCTTCGGCGGCGGGCATCCACACCAAAAGAAAGGCCAGAAGCCAGGCAAGCAGGCGAACGGGCCTTCTTTTTTTATGCGTGTCGGGGGGCGTGATCCCCAACCTTGTTTCTTTTTTCACTGCAGCTTCCTTCCTAATTTCCCTGTCCCGACGGGGACTACTGTTGGTGGCGCTTCAGGATCCCCACACGGAAAAAGGGATCCAATAGGACAAAAAGAGGCCCCGAAGGGCCTCTTTAGTATAGCACAGCCAAGACCAGGCTGGCTCGCCTTTGGAGGACGCTAACAGTAGCGATCCCGCTTGCCATCCAGCTGATTGTCCAGGGGGACCACCGCGTGATAGACGGCCTGCCGCTGGTCCATGACGGCCTTGGCCCGGTCGATATCCGCCGCCTCGATCAAAAGTGCCATGCCGCAGGACACCTCCCCCAGCAAGGCATAGGGTGCCGGGGCAATCCGGTTTTCTACGCCCTCCTCCAAGAGGATCTGGCGCAGGGCCAGGCCCTGCTGGTAATTCTCAAAGAGGACGTAGTAGACCCTTCTAGCCATTCACGCGCTCTTTAACGCGGCCCTGAATCATCTCCAGGAAGGCGCCAATCCGAGTCCGGAGCTGCTCGCTGTCGCTGTCCTCGTAGTCGGTCTCCAGATCCAAAACGGGGATGCCGGCCTCGTTTAAGGCCTGCTTGACGGAATATTTCTCCGTGTCGTAGAGGCAGCAGAATTTCAGGCTGCAGTCGATGATCCCGTCTACATTGTAGGCCTTGGCCAGGCGGAGGATGTCATCGATTCTTCCGGTGTTGGGGGTGAAGCAGGCGCAGTTGTTCTTCATGTAGCGCTGGGAGAGGGCCATGAATTGCCCGTCGAGGGTCGTCTGACTCTCGTCGACCAGGTGCTCGAAATAGCGAGTGCCGGTGCACATTTCTTCGCAAACCACCACCGCGCCCTGGGTCTCGATGATGTTGTGGAGCTTCCAGTTGGGGACGGCCATGGGGGTGCCGGTGATCAAAATCCGCGGGGCATCGACCGGGGCTACGCCGATCCCCTGGGCAATCCGCTCCTCCAGCTCATCGGCCAGGCGGTTGCACATTTCGGCGCAACGAACGGGATCATCGAAGAAGGAAATCTGAGTCATCAGGAGGCTGTCGCGGCCGGAAATGGGGGCCGGGCTGGCCTTGCGGGCCTCATAGACGCGGGCCATGGCCTTGCGCTTGTTGTTGTGGATCTTGATCGATTCGTTGAGCTTTTCCGGGGTGATCTCATTGCCCGTAATCTCTTCGACCTCTTTGGCGAAATCCTTGATCTCCTCCGCCCATTTTTCGATATCCTTCTCCCGCTTCATCTGAGGCACATCCATGATCAGCATGGGCACATCCTTGCCCAGGATCTCATAGGCCTTCTTCTTGGCATCGCAGGTGGTCTCCCCGACATAGACATCCGCAATGCGGAAGAAGGGGCAGGTCCGACCCAGGCGAGCGCCGACGGAGGCTTTGACCAGGGGGCAGGTATTCTTGGGCAGGACCTTCTCACCGTCTGGTACCCAGAACTGAGAGCCGCCGCAAAGGCCGGTTACGATGCCATTGGCCGCTACGACCACCTCATCCGGCACATAGACGCAGAAGGTGCCGAAGACCTTTTGGCCTTTTTTCTGCGCTTCAATCAGCTCTGCCGGCCGGATCCCGTGGACCTCTGAGATGACCATATCCCAGAAATCCATCGCCTTGGGACGATTCTTCTGGCTTAAAAAAACATCGCCCACGGCCTGGGGCAGGACCTGACACAAATTGTCATGGTTTTCGATATCCATGCCCAGATCTTCCCACATTTTTACATAATCTGTCATTTTTACCTCCCGGTGTTCATGGAACTTCCTTCGGTTTTCTTTTCTAAAAGTAAAGCCTCTATGCTATCAACCTCCGGCGCCGTCTGGGCGGGAGGAGATCGCCAAAAAAAATGTCATAGGATGGATGCTGGTCTGATGGGTGCTTGCCTGATGCCGCTTTCTCGGTGGACTTGTTCCCTTTTGCCTATAAGCGGCGGGCCAGCGCCCTGACCGCCTCAATCCCCCGGTCAATCTCCCATGCTTGATTGCTTTCCGCGAAGGAAAAGCGAACCATGCCCTGATGGTCGCTCCCCATGGACCGGTGGAGGCGGGGGGCGCAATGGGCGCCCGGCCTGGTGGAAATGCCGAACTCCTGATAGAGCGCATCCGAAACCAGGGCCGAATCGACGGTGCCAATATTCAGGGCCACGATGGGCATCCGGTCCCCTGAAAAATCGCCATAGAGCCGAATCCCCGGCAGATCCACCACGCCGTCATAGAAGCGGCGCATCAGGCCCAGCTCATAGGCGTGTATGTTGGCAATGCCTCGCTCCAACAGGAGGTCCAAGGCGGCGGAGAGGCCCGCAATTCCGTGGCTGTTGAGGGTTCCTGCCTCCAGCCTGGTCGGCAGCTCCTCCGGCTGGTGGTCTAGCATGGACTGGACGCCGGTCCCCCCCACCGTATAGGGGGCAATGTCCAGCCCCGGCCGCACCAATAGCCCGCCTGTCCCCTGGGGACCGAGCAGGGCCTTGTGCCCCGTAAAACAAAAAACATCGATGCCAAGCTCCTGCACATCCAGGGGCACTGCCCCTGCCACCTGGGCCCCATCCACAATGAAAATGAGCTGGTGAGCCCGAGCAAAGGCCCCCAGGCGGGCAAGATCGGTCCGATTGCCCGTCACATTGGAGGCGCCGGAAATCACCAGGAAGCGCGTTCTTTCATCGACCAGGTCCTCCAGCTTTTCATAGCGCAGGGCGCCCTGCGCATCAATGGGCAAAAAGGCCAGCCGCACACCCCGCTCCCGCGCCAGGCGGTATAGGGGCCGCAGAACTGAATTGTGCTCCAAATCGCTGGTAATCACCCCGTCACCCGGCGCCATCAGGCCGTTGATGGCCATATTGAGCGCTTCGGTCACATTGTGGGTGAAAACCACCCGCTCGGGATTGTCAAAGGAAAAGAGCCTGGCGAGCTTGGCCCGGGTTTCAAATAAGGAAAAGGACGCCTCCAGGGTGGCCTCGTAGCCGCCCCGATTGGCATTGCCAAAATGGGTCATGGCAGCAGCAACCGCCTCAATCACCGCCTGGGGCTTGGGCAAGGAGGTCGCCGCCTGGTCAAAGTAGATCATCCCGGCCCTCATCAAATCGTATAGGCCGAGAGTGCGGCACCGATCGCTCCTGCAAAATGGCCCGCCTCATGGGTCGAAACCGGTACGCCCAGCTTTTCCGACAGGCGCGCCCGAATATAGTCGAAGCGGTAAAGTCCCCCTGTCAGGCAGACGTCGTGGCGATTGAGCTGCCAACGGGTCGCCTGGGTGGCCACCTTTTGAACGATCGATTCGATGATCCCAAACGCAATATTCTCCTTGCGCTCCCCCCGCCCGATCAGGCTGATCACCTCCGATTCTGCAAAAACGGTACACATGGACGAAATCGCCACACCCCCGCCCTTGCTCGCCAGATCACAAAGCTGGTCAATATTGACCCCCAGGGTATTGGCCATCACCTCCAAAAAACGTCCCGTCCCAGCCGAACACTTATCATTCATCATAAAGTCCGACACCATCCCATTTTCCAACAAAATGAGCTTGGTATCCTGACCCCCGATATCGATCACAATTAAATCATCCGTCTGATGAATAAATCCCGCCCCACGCGCGTGGCAGGTAATTTCCGTCACATTTTTATCCGCAAAAGCCACCGAAGCGCGCCCATAGCCCGTCGAGACCAGCCGAGTTCCCCCTGCCAGGTAGCCCTTTTCTTCCAGCTCCTGCTTCAGTCCCTCCGCCGTATCCACACTAGACCAACCCGTCGGCTTTACAATCAAATCGCAAATCTCTTTTTCTTCATCCAAGACGGCTGTCTTCGTGCAGGTCGAACCGATATCCATCCCAATATAATAGGTCATCTCACGCCCCTTTCTTCTCCCTATTATATCAGCGTGTATAGGTTTTCATGCTCCTTGCGCTCCAGATGGTGCTAAAAGATTTTTATCGTGCTTAGCGTTTGATTGATTTATTTTATGTACTGGGGCGGGGGCGCGCAGCGGTGATGATGATGGTGGTGCTGGCGGGCGGTGTCTGCTTTTCTCCACCGGTTTTCGGGAAAATGAGCGCTGGTGTAGAGGAAAATGAGGGGGTGCCCGTTTTCCTCTACAGCCTTGCCAAACGTACTGCTCGATCGGCGAAAACCTAAGCGGAGTCGGCCTGCGGCCGACGATTGGATCCAAACAGTAGCGCCCCCCCCCCGGGGCGCCTCCGATAGAATGATAAGCGGGAGGAAGTCGGGCCGCCGCCCGACTTCCTCTCTATCTCCCTGATCGAAAAGGTTGGGCGGCCAAGGCCACCCACTCCTCTTTCATGAATCTATCCGCTATAATAAAAGAAACGGCAAACCACCTGGCCCGAGGCGGGAAAACGCATAGTAGCAACAAACCCACGCGGGTGGAAAGGAGTTTTTATGAAAATCGCATTGGCCGCGCCCCTCCTGACACTCGACCAACGGGAAATCAATCAAACGCGCATGATGGAAGCCCTTGTCCAGGCCAAGGACGCCGGTGCGGATCTGGTTCTTTTTTCCGAAGCAGCACTTTCCGGCTTTGAATCGATGAATTTTGACTATCGGCATGACATTGTCCGGGCTTTGGGGCTCAATGGTCCTGAATTGGCCGTTTTCCGTGAGCAGGCTAGCGCATTGAATATTGGCATTGGCCTGGGTTTTTATGAAAATGAAGAGGGCGGGATCTACGACAGCTATCTGATCATGGACCGTGAGGGGCAGAATCTGCATCTCTACCGGAGGCTAAGTCCGACTTGGATGGACGCTGGTGCCTGTGCGGATTACCGCGTGGGCCATGACCTGCAGCCCTTCCATTTTGAGGGAAAGGCCTTTGCCACGGTCCTCTGCGGCGACCTTTGGACGGACAATTTATTGACCGCTTTTTCCATTTTGGATGATCAGGTCGACTGCTGGCTTTGGCCCGTCCATGTGGATTTTTCGCTCGAGACGTGGCAAAACCCCTCCACCGACCGCTCTGATCCCACCCTGTGCAATGAATATGCCTACTGTCATCAGGCGTCGCTTTTCGCCCACCCGGTCTGCTTTGTAAATACCTATGTGCCCAATCCCGGTCGCGCCAAGGGCGGCCTCTATGTTTGGCAACAGGGTCAAACCCTGGCACAAGCCCCCATGGGACGTCCCGGTCTCCTGCTTTTTGAGCTCGACTAAGCGTGTTAAGCGGGCAATGCGTTCACTTTTTTTATGGTAGGGCGGCAACCGCCGCCCCTCCCCTACTGCATCCCATAGCAGAGGGGCCGCCTCCGGCGGCCCTTCTATATGGAAAAAAGAGAGGAAGTCGGACCGAGTCCGACTTCCTTCCGTTTTTCATACATAAGGAGGCGCCCTTGCAGGGGGCGCCTCTGCTTCTGCATCATCCGTCGGCCGCAGGACGACTCCGCATGTCTTTTCGTCGATCGAGCGGAACGTTTGGCGAAGCGGTAGAGGAAAACGGGCACCCCCTCGTTTTCCTCTACAGAAAAAATGACGTTTTTGTCAAAAAAGGGGAGGAAAATGGCTACCCCCGCATTTTCCTCTACAGCAAATCCTCGTTTTTCGCCAAAAATGTAGAGGAAAATCGGCACCCCCGCATTTTCCTCTACACTTTCGACCATTTTGTCCAAAAAAGTGTAGAGGAAAACAGCACCCCCCCTATTTTCCTCTACACTTATGTCGAGTTTGTCATAAAACCGGTAGAGGAAAATCGCCACCCCTCCATTTTCCTCTACACGCTCAGCCCACGCCCCACTAAAAACGAAAAAACACAAAAAAAAGGGGCGGCCTCAGCCGTCCCATGATTTATCGCCGTCCTTCGGCCCTCCGCTTGCGGCGCTGCCAGGCATTTTGGCGGCGCAGGCGGCGATAGAGGCTCCAAAGCAGACCCATGGCAAGGCCGGTGAGGCTGGCCAGGCGCATTTGGTGGAGGAAGTGGCCAAAGGTCATGAAGATGGCTAAAAAAAGAATGACATAGTAAAAAACCTGAACGGGGAGGGGGCGAATCATTTGGTCGGAGGCGGCGGGATCGGGCAAAAAGCCATAGCTTTTCATCACTTGAATCGTCGTGTCCGAAAAGGGGGCGGTTTTCACCAGGATAAAGTCCCGCCGGCGATTTCGCCTGGCGGCCAGGAGCAGGAGGCGCATAAATTCGCCAACATCTTTGAAGCCAAGGGGCTTTTCCATTTGGAAGGAGGCTTCATCACAGTAGGCCTGGTGGGTGGGCAGAAAGAGGATGGCGCCACGATATTCGCCGGCGCCCTCTTCAAAATCCGTTCCGGGCAAGCGCCTCTCCAGATGCCAAAGTTCCGGATCGGTCCGGTTTTTTCGTTCCTGAGGAAAGAGGGTAAATTGCGCCGATAAAACGGGCTTATGAAAAAAATGAAAGAGGCGCTGCCGAAATCCTTGAGCCATCTTGGCCCTCCTTTCCGTTTCAAGAAGAGATGCGGGCCGAACGCCTGCGCAGTCTCGACCACAGCAGGTCCGCCGGCTCCGCCCACATCCCACGACCACGGCCGAAATGCCGGTCCCCGCCACCGCACGGCCCCCTGTCCCTAGCGCTTCTCCTGATTGAGCAGGCGAACGATCTCGCCCAGGCCGTCCCCAAAGGAGAAGGTGGATTGCCGGGCAATGTAGCGATCGCGGTCGGTCCAAACCTGGTCAATGCAGCGCAGAAAATCGTCTGCATCCATGCTGGTATCGTCCAGGGTCTCGGCGAATCCTTGCTTGACAAAGGCCTGGGCATTGAGGATTTGGTCTCCCCGGGAGCCAACCCGGTAGGGAATCAGAACCATGGGCTTGCGGTAAAAAAGAAATTCGAAAATGGCATTGGAGCCAGCCCGGGAGATGATCAGATCGGCCATGGCCAGGACATCCTTCATCTCCTCTTTGATAAATTCGACCTGAACGTAGCCGGGCCGTTGGAGGTCGGGGCGCATCTTGCCCTTGCCGCAGCCGTGCAAAATATCAAAGCGGGCCAGGAGGGTCTCCACATTTTGCCAAACGGCTTCATTGACCGTCAGGGCGCCGGAGGAGCCCCCCAGGATGACAAGAATGGGCTTGTTGCCTGAAAAGCCAAAATGCTGCAGGCCTCGGCTTCGCAACCCGCCCTGGATCTGGTCCCGGACAATGGGGCCCAGGTATTGGCCCTTTTTCTTGGGCAGGTAGGCCAGGGTTTCGCGAAAGGTGGTTAAGACCAGCTTGGCCATGGGGACGGACAGTCGATTGGCCAGGCCGGGGGTGAGGTCGGATTCGTGGGCAATCACCGGCACGCCGTTTCGCGCTGCGCCGCTGACCACCGGCACAGCGACAAAGCCGCCTTTGGAAAAGACGATGTCCGGTGCGATGGAGCGGATCAGCTGGCGAGCCTGGCGGAGGCCGGAAAAGACATGGCCCAGGTCTGAGACATTGGCCTTGAGATTGGCCCAGTTGGGACTTCGGCGAAGCTTGCCCGTATCAACACTGTGATAGGGGACGTCTGGAAAATCGGCCAACAGATCCCGCTCCATGCCTTGGTGAGAACCGATATAGTGGACGGCCCAGCCGTCTTCCTGCAGGCGGGGAATCAGACCGAGGTTCACAGAAACATGACCGGCGGTCCCCCCGCCGGTCAAGACTATGGTCTTTCGCATATTACTTGGCAGCCTCGATCTTCTCCTTGCCGAAGAAGGGCACCAGGGCCTTGGGGATGGTGATGGAGCCATCCTCGTTCTGATAGTTCTCCACGATGGCGGCCCAGGTGCGGCCGACGGCGAGGCCCGATCCGTTGAGGGTATGGACGAACTGGACCTTGCCAGACGCATCCCGGTAGCGGATGTTGGCCCGGCGGGCCTGGTAGTCTTCGAAGTTGGAGCAGGAGGAAATCTCTACATAGCGACCGTAGGAGGGCATCCACACCTCAATATCATTGGTCATGGCCGAGGAAAAGCCCAAATCGCCCGTACAAAGCTGGACGACCCGGTAGGGAATCTCCAGACGCTTGAGGACCTCTTCCGCATCATTGGTAAGCGAATCCAGCTCATCATAGGAGGTGGAGGGCTCGACAAACTTCACCAGCTCGACCTTGTCAAACTGATGCTGACGGATGATGCCGCGCGTATCCCGGCCGGCCGATCCCGCTTCCCGACGGAAGCAGGGCGTATAAGCCGTCATATGAATGGGCAGGTCCGCCTCATCAACAATCTCATCCCGCAGGAGGTTGGTTACGGGGACCTCCGCCGTCGGAATGAGGAAGAGGTCGTCCGCCTCACAGTGGTACATATCCTCCTCAAACTTGGGCAATTGGCCGGTCCCGGTCATCGAAGCTCGATTGACCGCAAAGGGCGGCAAAATCTCCGTATAAGTCTGCTCCTCGCAATGGAGGGCCAGCATGAAGTTGATGATGGCCCGCTCCAGCCGGGCCCCATCGCCCTTCATGACGGTAAAGCGCGCCCCAGAAAGCTTGGTGCCCCAGTCGAAGTTCAGAATATCCAAATCGGTGCCCAGATCCCAATGGGCCTTGGCTTCAAAGGAGAACTCACGAGGGGTGCCCACCTTGCGCAGCTCCTTGTTCTCAGAATCATCCTGGCCGTCCACCAGCGTGGGGTTGGGGACATTTGGAATGTTGAGCAGGGCCTCACGGATCTTTTCGTCGAGGGCGCGGACCTGTTCGTCCACCGCATCAATTTCATCCCCCAGGGTCCGCATGGAAAGAATCGTTTCGCTGACGTCCTTGCCCGCCTTTTTCAGCTGGGGAATTTCCTTCGAAACCCGGTTGCGCTCCGCCTTCTTGACCTCCACCTCGCTTAGAAGCGCCTTGCGCTCCTCATCCAGGGCCAAAACCTCGTCAATTGGAAAATCGCCATGGCGCTTGGCCAGGCCTTCCTTTACCTTGTCTGTGTCTTCCCGTAATCGTTTAATATCCAGCATGATTGCTAACTCCTCCTCACTTTCCACGCACATCGAAAGGACATGATGCTTTAATTATACAGCTTTTTTCACTTCTCTGCTGAAAAGCCGGTCAAACGCGCCGACGACGGCCGGTTTACCGGCTCGCCTCTGATCCATCAAAATCATCCCCCAGCACAAAAGCCTTGGCCTCACGAGGCAGACCAATGGGCAGAACCCGGACTGGCGTATGCTGTAGGGGAGAGCGCGCCAGCCCCTGCTTGGGAAACTCGAAGGTTAAAATGGCCGCCGGTTGAATATAGGCCCCGTAAGGCTGACCGGTGGTCGCATCGATCCCGGAGGGCATGTCCAGAGAAATGGTAAAGATCCTGGATTCATTGATCTGCTCGATCACCACCGCCGCCATCCCCCGAATGGGCCGGTTGAGCCCGGTCCCAAAGAGGGCGTCAATCACGGTATTGAAGGTTTGAAGCTCGCCCTGAAGGTCTGCGATATGGCCCAGATTCTCCAGCAGGCGGAGATCCGCCTTCATATGAACCAGGATCCGATAGTTGACCATAAAATCAGCACTGGCCCGGGCCAGATCCCCCACCAGGTAGAAGCGAACCCGCTTGTGCTTGGAGAGCAGGTTGCGGCCCAGGGCCAGACCGTCTCCTCCATTGTTCCCCACCCCACAAAAGATCGCAAAGGAATGGCGACGGTGCAGATCCAGCTGATCCATCGCCGCCCGGGCCGCATTTTCCATCAGGACAATGGACGGCAGCTCCAGCTGTTCGATGGCATAATGATCCATCGCCCGCATCTGCGCGGCAGTGACTGATCGCATGGGCGCTCCTCCCTTCTATTGCCTGGCGCGTAAATCGCCCCCATAAACCTCATAGAGAATGTAGTCGTGGCCAATCCGCGACTGAATCCGATCATTGTAGATCTCCCCCAGCTCATCCGGCTGGAGGTTGGAAGAGATGACCGTGGGCTTTTGGCGGATCAAACGGCCGTTGATCAATTCAAAAAGGCTGGGCAGGGTCCTTCGGTTAGTGGCCTCCGCGCCCAAATCGTCAATCACCAGAAGATCAGAGGAAAAGATAAAGGCCCGCTTGGCCGTCGCCTCCTCCTTGTTGGGCAGGCGGTCGAAGTCATAGGCCAGCAGAAATTCGATCAAATCATAGGCCGTCTGATAAAAAACGGTATGACCCCGATCCAAAAGCGCCTTGGCCAGGGAGAGGGCCAAAAAGGTTTTACCCGTCCCCACCGTTCCGAAAAAATAAAGCGAGGGCGACTTCGGCCCAAAATGCGGAATATAGGTCTGCTTGAGATCCCGCACGATCCGCTGCATATTTTCGTAGGGGCTCTCTCTTTCTCCCACCTGGCGGTCCTGGCGGAAGAGGGACCAATCAAAATGGTCAAAATTCTGCCGGTCCAGCTGGTCCTTGATCGACGACTGCTCATAAAGCTTGTCCAACAGCAGGGCGTTGCGGCAGTGGCAGGATTGGCCATTGACGAAGCCCGTATCCTGGCAGTCCGGGCAGGTGTAAGGGATTTGTTTGTAATTGGGATCAATCCCCGCCCGTTCCAAAAGGGCGGTCCGCTCCCCCTCCACCCGATCAATGTCCCGGCGGATGGCCGTCAGATCCGCCCCCGAGCCCGAGAGTGCAGCCAAGGCCAGGCTGCGGCGCAGGCGGACGCTCTCCTCCTGGAGGGCCCCCAAGGCGGGATAGCGTTGATAGAGGGCCTCCAAGCGTCTCCGCTGGGTGCGCTCAGCCTGCCTGCGCCGCTGCGCCAAAATCTCATGGATCTCCATCAATCATCCCCCTTTAACGATCTTTTTCGAGACGTCTCCAAGGCCTGTGACACCCAGTCCTTCCGTTCCTTTCGAGACATACGCCGGCTCTTGGTGACATTTTCGCCCTGAAGCGGCTGGGCGGACCGTCCCCCCTCCTTCTTCGGCCGCTTCCTCGATGCCTCCTTCTCCAAAAACTCATCCAGGGTGGCCTGGTCGCAGATGCCCTCGAAGCGCATCCAGTTCTCCACAATGGTGGTCACATAAGGGAAGGAGCGGGAGGAAGAGCTGCTCAGTTCGGAGGCCTTTTTATAGGCATATAAAAAATAGGCTGGGGCAATGGGATAGGTGTCGAGCAGATTTTGCAGCTGAACGATCTCATTGGGCCGGAGATGGACCTCATAGGCCCGCCCTTCGGAGAGAAAGGCCTCCAATTCATCGATCATTGCCTTACGGGCCGCATCCCTGGCGCTGAGTGCCGCTCCCGTGCGAATGGTCTCCGATTTGTTGCTACCCGGCTGGTCATAGAGGCCGGCATACAATAAGAGCATGGACTGAAAGCGAAAAACGGGATGGCCCTCCTCCCGGTCCTCCACCACCAGGCCCTGGTCGACCCAATAGGCCAGGGCATCAACCACCTCTTCATTGGTTAAATCCAGCGCCTGGGCCAGCTCCTCATCGCCCAGCAGGGGGCGTTCCGCTTGATAGGCCGTTTTCCAGCCATAGAGATAGACCTTGAGCGCCGGTCCGCTGGCCAGGGGCAGATAGGTCTGGAGAAAAAGATTTTCCAACGGGG
>CABTYV010000024.1 GCA_902489145.1 uncultured Tissierellia bacterium
GCTTTCTTCAGGCTTTCTACGTTATTTTCCACCACCTCCGGAAAGCCGCAGACCACCGGACAATTGATCTGATTTTGCGCCCGGTCGAACTCCTTGTGTTCATAGAAAATGGAGGGGTACCAGATCAGGCCCACGCCGGAAGAAACCAGGCTCTCGATGTGTCCATTGACCAGCTTGGCGGGGTAGCAAACCGTCTCCGAGGAAATGGAGGCCAGGCCCAGGTTATAAATAGCTCGTGAAGAGGGGGGCGATAGCTTGACGGGAAAGCCCAGACGGGTGAAAAAGGTGTGCCAGAGGGGGTAGTTCTCGTAAAGGTTGAGGACCCGGGGGATCCCAACCGTTGGCAGGTCGGTCGAGCCTTCGGGCAGGGCCGTGTAATATTGAAAGAGCCGCTCCCACTTGTAGCGGTAGAGATTGGGGATGGCCTTCCTTTCCTGGACAAGCCCGGCCCCCCGCTCACAGCGGTTGCCTGAAATATAGCGACTGCCGTCCGCAAAAAGGTGGATGCTCAGCGCGCAGTTGTTGGTGCAGCGACCGCATCTGGCTGATTTTTGTTCATAATGGAAGTCCGAAAGGGCCTCCGGCCCTAACAAGGTGGAACGAATCGGCGCCTCCTCTGCTTCCGCCTTTTCACTCGTCCTTGCCTGATCTGCTTCCTCTGCCTTTTCCTTGGCTATCAGGGCCATCCCCATGGCGCCCATTAGACCGGCAATCCCCGGACGGGTCGCCTTGCGGCCGCTGATCAGCTCAAAGGCGCGCAGGATCCCGTCCCCATAGAAGGTGCCCCCCTGCACCACCAGCTCTTCCCCGAGCTTGCGGGGATCGCGCACCTTAATCACCTTTTGAATGGCATTTTTGATCACCGAATAGCAAAGGCCAGCGGCAATATCTTCCACGGACGCACCCTCTTTTTGCGCCTGCTTCACCTTGGAATTCATGAAGACGGTACAGCGCGACCCCAGATCAGCCGGCGCCTTGGCTCGAATAGCGGCCTCTTGAAATTCCGTTACACTCATGCCCACAGAGGCTGCAAAGGTGGATAAAAAAGAACCACAGCCGGAGGAACAGGACTCATTGAGCTGGATAGAATCGATAATGCCGTCTCGGATATGCATGGCCTTCATGTCCTGACCGCCGATATCCAAAATAAAATCAACCTTCGGATTAAAATAACGGGCGGCCGTATAGTGGGCAATGGTCTCGACCTCCCCCACATCGACATGAAGCGCAGCCTTGATGAAGTCCTCGCCATAGCCGCAAATGCCCGCTTGCGCGATCCAGGCCTTCGGGGAGAGGCGCGCATAGAGGCGCTTTAGGCTCTGAATGATATGCTCCAGGGGCTTGCCCAGATTGGGACCATACTCCGAAAATAGCAATTCCTGATGGGCACCCAGTAAGACCAGCTTGGAGGTGGTGGAGCCGGCATCAATGCCCAAATAGGTCGGACCGACATAGGTCTCCAGGGCGCTTTCCGCCAAATCCTTGCTCCGGTGGTCCTCCACAAATGCCTGATAATCCGCCTCCGACTCAAAAAGCGGCGCCAGGTGGGACTCCTCTGCCTCCTTTTCGGCCGAACCTGCTTCCAGCTTCTCAATCAGGTCGGAAAGGGGCTGGGCAGGGGCCTGTTCTGCAAGAAAGGCTGCTCCCCGGGCGACGAAAAGCTGGGCCTGGTCCGGCAGGGTAAAGTCATTGCCCGCCTGACCCAGCGTCTCTTTAAAGCGCTGGCGCAGACCCGAAAGAAAATGAAGCGGCCCGCCCAAAAAAGTGATATGCCCCTTGATGGGCCGGCCACAAGCCAGGTTGGCGATGGTTTGATTGACCACCGACTGAAAAACCGAACGGGCGATATCTTCTTTCGAGGCCCCATCGTTTAACAGGGCCTGCACATCCGTTTTGGCAAACACGCCACAGCGAGAAGCGATGGGATAAATCTTTTCCGCCTCCTTGGCCAGCTCATTGAGTCCGGCTGCATCCGTATCCAGCAGGCTCGCCATCTGATCGATGAAGGCACCGGTCCCCCCAGCGCAGATCGAATTCATCCGCTGCTCAATGTTGCCCGAAAGGTAGGTGATTTTGGAATCCTCTCCCCCCAGTTCAATAATGACCTCCGTCTCCGGCTCCAGCCGTCGGATGGCCTCGGTCTCCGCAATGACCTCCTGGACAAAGGGGACCCCCAGCATCTCTTCTAAAATCATGCCGCCCGAACCGGTCACGGCCAGGGAAACCGAAGCGGCTCCCACCCGGTCCTGAAGGGCGCACAGCACCTGAGCGACGGTCGCTTTTACTTCTGATCGATGTCGACGATAAACGGAGAAAATCACTTTTCCCTCCGCCATTGCATATAATTTTACGGTGGTGGATCCCACATCCAATCCCGCTACGATTTGCATACTTGCCTCTTTCTAACACGAGTGGGTACGACTTCCCACGGCCCACTCGTGAGCACGCTGCCGGCGGCTTGCCCAGCTTTGATTCCCTGAAAAGAAAAAGAATCAAATCGAGATTCCTATTTTATCACAGGATGGAAAGAGGGAGGTAAAGTCTCTGCAAAGTCGCCCGCCTTTCTGAAAAAAGGCCCTTTTCTCAAAAAATGGGGTAGAATAATTTAGATTGATTGCCATGGGGACTGCCCCCATTTTATAAAGCAGGCGGTGGCCCGCCTGATTGTTGAAATTCTGCCGAACCGGTGCGCGCCGAATCGGTGTCATCGAACCTTTAGAAAGGGGTTTTTATGATCAACACCATCAAAATGAACGACTTTATGACCTATCTGGGGGTCAACGACCGGGATACGGCCCTCTTCGAAAATCAGTGGCCCCTGCCTTACGGCATTTCCTACAATGCCTACTTGATTCAGGATGAAAAGACCTGCCTCATGGATACGGTCAAATCCACTGAGATCAATCAGTTTCTGTCCATCCTCCAGGCAAGCCTAAATGGAAAAGATCTGGATTATATCGTCGTCCACCACGTCGAGCCGGATCACTCCTCGGGACTGACCGTGGTCCGTTCCCTCTACCCTCAGGCCAAGCTGGTGGGCAATGCCAAGACCTTTGACCTGCTTGAATCCTTCTACCACATCGACGAAGCAGACCGCATTGTGGTCGATGAGGGTGACACCCTTTCTCTGGGCAGTAAAACGCTGACCTTTTATAAAACGCCCATGGTGCATTGGCCGGAGTCCATGGTTTCCTACCTGGAGGAGGATGCCATTCTCTTCTCCCAGGATATTTTTGGCACCTACGGCGCTTTAGAGGGGGCCATCTTTGATGATGAGGTTTCCCGCCGGTCCCACTACGCCGAGGAAGCCGCCCGCTATTATGTCAATATTGTCTCCAAATATAACAAGATGGCCGGCAAAGCCCTGGAGAAGCTGGGCGGACTAGAGATCCAGATGATCTGCCCGGACCATGGCCCCGTCTGGCGGTCTAAGCCGGAGGAAATGCTGGCCCTTTACAACAATCTGACTCAGTTTAAAGTCGAATCCTCCGTGACCATCGTCTATGGATCGATGTACGGCAACACCCAATCGGCTGCTGAGCTGGTAGCCCGGACCCTGGCGGAGGAAGGGATTCGGGATATTAAAATGTACGATGTCTCAAAGACAGACCACTCCTACATTCAAACGGAATGCTGGAAATCACGGGGGATCATTTTAGGCGCCTGCACCTATGACCGTAAGCTCTTCCCTCCGATGAAAAATTTGTGCGGGCTGCTGGATGAAAACAAGATGCAAAACCATGTCCTGGGCATCTTTGGCAACTACTCCTGGGCCAGCGGTGGCCTGGAGGGCCTACAGGCTTTTGCCGAGGGCCAAAAGGGCTATGAGCTGGCGGAGCCCCAGCCCAATATCCACTCCTCCCTGGACGACTCGGTCACAGAGGAGCTTATCGCCATGGCCAAGGCGGTGGCGGCGGGCGTAAAAGCCCATCAGGAGGAGGACCAGTCCACCTCCTTTGCCCTTTAAAAAACGGTGCGCCGAAAGGGCAGAAGCCCCTTTTGGGGTTTCCATTCGCGTGTTTCAAAAAACTAGAAAGAAGGCAACGCTATGGCTATCAAAAAGAAAGTGGTATTGATCGTGATGGACGGCGTGGGCATCAGTCCCAAGGGCAAGGAAGCGGGCGATGCGGTCCTGGCTGCCCACACGCCAGTTCTGGATCGGCTAATGAAGGAATGTCCTACCATGCTCTTGCGGGCGCACGGTCCGGCCGTAGGACTGCCCTCCGAGGAAGACATGGGCAATTCAGAGGTGGGTCACAATGCTTTGGGCTGCGGCCAGATCTATGCCCAGGGGGCCAAGCTGGTCAACCAGTCCATCGAATCCGGTCGAATTTTTCAATCCGAAGCCTGGCAGGCTGCCATCGCCCATGCCCGCTCTGAAAATGGAGCCCTTCATTTCATCGGCTTGCTCTCCGATGGCAATGTCCACTCCCATATCGATCAGGTGAAAGCCCTCATTCGTCAGAGCAAGGCCGAAGGGATCGAGCGGGTCTACCTCCACGCCCTCCTCGACGGCCGCGATGTGCCTCCCACCTCTGCGCTCACTTATATTAGAGACATGGAAGCTTTTTTCGCCTCCCTCAAGGATGCTCACTTCCAGGCCGCCTTGGCTTCGGGTGGCGGACGGATGGTCGTGACCATGGACCGCTACCAGGCTGATTGGTCTATGGTAGAACGCGGCTGGGCGGCCCATGTCCATGGACAGGCACCCCATCAGTTTGCCAATGCAGAAGAGGCGTACGAAAGCCTGCGCAAGGAAACTGGCAAAATCGACCAGGACCTGCCCCCCTTCGTTTTGGTTCGTGACGGTCAGCCAATCGGTCCCGTGATGGATCAGGATTCGGTGCTCTTCTTTAACTTCCGGGGAGATCGGGCGATTGAAATTTCCATGGCCTTCGATGATGACGACTTCCCCTACTTCGACCGGGGGCGCCGGCCCCACTGCTACTATGCCGGCCTGCTCGAGTATGATGGCGACCTCCATATCCCCCGCCATTACCTGGTGGAGCCCCCTCAGATCAAAAACACCCTAACCGAGTTTTTGGTGCAAGCGGGCGTGAAGGAATTTGCCTGCTCCGAGACCCAGAAATTTGGCCATGTCACCTATTTCTGGAATGGCAATCGGAGCGAAAAATTTTCCGAAGCGTTGGAGGACTGGCTGGAAATTCCCTCCGATAACGTCTCCTTTGACCTCCGTCCCTGGATGAAATCGGCAGAAATCGCCGATGCCCTGATCCAGGCGATGGAAAAAGAGACCTATGGTTTTCTGCGGGTGAATTTTGCCAACGGGGATATGGTGGGCCATACCGGCGTATTTGACTCGGTGCGCATTGCCATCGAGTCGGTCGACCTGGCCCTCAAGCGCATCCTGCCCGTCGCAAAGGAGCTGGGCTATACGCTCTTGATCACCGCTGATCACGGCAACTCCGATGATATGGTGCAGAAGGATAAGAAAACAGGGGCGCTCATTCCCAAAACCTCTCATTCCCTCAATCCGGTCCCCTTCATCCTGGTTGACTCGGACCAAAGCACCCCCCTTTCCCTGGATCAGGACCGGTCCAACATCGCAGGCCTGGCCAATGTGGCCGCCACCGTCGTGGATCTCATGGGCCTCACGCCCCCGGCCGAATGGGAGCCCAGCCTGCTCAAACGCTAGCAACGCCCCCGCTTCCATTTGACACAGGGAGCCTCCATCAAATTAAAAAGGAAGGCGCTCGGACCATCCGAGCGCCTTCCTTTTTTTTTGATTTCCCGCTTTTTAGGGGACGCAGCCCCTTAACGGTGATACTTTTTGAAATGCTGGTCCGCCCGTCCAAAGACCAAATAGGTGCTCACGGCAAAGGCAACCAGGCAAAAGCTCAAGACAATCGGCCCTACAAAGCGCAAATCAATCGAAAGCTTCCAAATGGCCAATCCCAACAGGACCGGCAGGCCCATGGAGAGGAAAAGACCCACAAAGGCATTTTTACTCTGCTTGACCGCCTTCATTTCATCCTGCCAGTCCAGCTTGGGGCTCAAGACGTCGATGCAGTAATCGATCATGGCCAGGGTGAGGGACAGCACGATCAAGCCAAGCAAGGCAGGCAGCAAATAATCAAAGCGCAGCCCCACCGGAATCAGGGTCAAAAGAAGAAGGAGGAGTCCGGGAAGGACGCCAAACAGATAGGCGCAGGAAAACTGCGCAAGATAGATTTTCGCCGGAGAGACGGGCAGGACCTTGAGCGCCTCAATATGTCGCCCGTCCCGGGTCACCGCAGTCGCCGTCGGCGCAGCCATCATCGTTAGAAAACCGATTCCTCCGCCGACCAGAAGGCCCGCGTTCATCGCTCCCCCCACCAGCTCCATCAGTTCCCCTACCTTGGCTTGAATGATGGGCAGACTGAGCCCCATCTTCATGATCTCATCCCAATTCTGGATGAGGGGGACCAGGAGGACGATCAAAAACCAGAAGGGCAGAAAAAGGGAGGAGACCACCACATTCATCATATAAGCGGAAACCCGCATGGTCAGCAATTTTTCCCAATGCAAAAGGGCCCTAAACGAACTCGTTTTCCGGTTCACATAGCGGTCTCGCTGGTCACTGCTGATCCTTTTCCGCCGCTCCGACCCTGCGGAAAGGGAGGTGATCACCCGGAAATAGAGGGGTCCCGCAAGAACAGAGAAGAGCAGCAGGCTCGCGATGCTCACTGCGAGGCAGAGGCCAAGACCGGCCAGGAAGGATGCGACACCGGTCCCGTTGACCATCAGCTGGCTGCCCCAGACGGCCGGAAAGAGGATCCGGCCCAGCTTTATGGCGCTCGAATCGGCCGCCATCAGGCCGCTTTTTATCATGCTCTCCTGGGTGATGTCCTTTGTGAAATTCATCATGCCAAAGTAGAAAAGGATGCCCAGGGCCATCATCACAAGCCCCATAAGAAAGTTAATCCGGTTCTTATTGCGCAGGGCCGGCACCAGCTGAAGGATGATCAAAAAGACCAGGCCCAACAGACAGATGGGCCAGAAGGGCAGGGCCAGGAGGCCCAGGATCCAGCCGATCAAGGCTCTCAGATCAAAGGCGGCCGCCATCGCACCGATCAGGACCGGAACGCCGAACATGGCCATGGAGAGCAGGCCATACAGATAGGCCGCCACCATCTTAGACAGGGCAATTTCCCAAGGCTTGAAGGGCATAGTCATATAGACCTGAGTATCCTCCGAAAAAAAGAGGATCAGGGGCACGCCCACCAAGCCGATCCAAATGGTCACCAGGGTCATGCTCAAAAAGGAGAAGGTCGAAAAAGCATCCCCCAGCCCGCGCGCGTGGAAGCTCTTGGCCATCCCATAGGAGGCAAAGCCCAGAAAGCCGATGAGATAGGCGGCCATCAATAAAAACAGGAGGACCATCCCCAGCTTCTGCAGGCGGGTCCTTTTCTTGGCCGAGGAAGGAGAAATCGAGGAAAAGCCCTCTCGAATGCTGACCTTGAGCAGACTAAGAAAGCGACGCATGATCCTCCCCCCCTTCCCGATCCGCTTGAAGTTGATCCGCGCTCTCTTTGATCACCATCGAACCCGTTATAATCAGGAAGATTTCTTCCAGGCTCTTCTCCGGATAGCGGGATCGGAGGGCTTCCAGAGTCCCGGTGTAAGTGATCTTGCCCTTATTGATGATGGCAATCTGATCACAAAGCTTTTCGGCCACCTCCAGAACGTGCGTCGAAAAAAGGACCATATTGCCCGCCTTGGCGTGGGCCTTCATCCGCTGTTTCAACAGGTAGGACGACTGGGGATCCAGCCCCGTCATGGGCTCATCCATTATCCAAAGCTTGGGATCATGCATGAGGCAGGCGATGATATGAATCTTTTGACGCATGCCATGAGAATAGGTTTCGATCTTATCATTGACGGCGTCAGCCATCTCAAATTCCTGAAGCAGTGCGTCCAGCCGTTCCTTTCGGTCCGCTTCTGCAACCTGATAAACATCGCAGATAAATTTGATGTACTCCATCCCCTTGAGGTGGATGAAAAGGTCCGGATTGTCCGAAATATAGCCAAACTCCATCTTGGCCTCTTCCGGTTCCTGGTCCATGTCATGGCCGTTGAGGACGATTTTTCCTTCGTCCGGGGTTAAAATGCCCGTGAGCATTTTTAAGGTGGTCGTCTTTCCTGCACCATTCGGACCGATAAAGCCGGTAATGGTGCCCGGCTCCAAGCACAGGGAAACGCCGTCTACCGCCTGTTTATCGCCAAAGCGCTTGGAAACTCCATCGATAACGATCATAGGTCCTCCTATTTCTAGGGCTCATTACACAATCCTTTTTCAACACCGACTTTTTGATTATACCTGAAAAAGAGGGTCTAAAAAAGAGGTGTGTAAAAAAAAATATACTAGAAAAGGGTGCTTGTATGAAAGAGGAAAACGAACAGGAGGGCTGCGGTTAACAGCTGGCTGGCCAGGGGCAGGGATGGCAGGGGCCTTTCCTGGGAGAAGAGCCAGACCACCAGCGCACGCACCAGGGTAAACACCATCGCCAGAAGCAAAACGCCCAAGGCCAGGGGGCCCAGGTAGAGAAAAAGGCAGGTCAGCAGCTTCACATCCCCCATGCCCAGACCCGGATGATCCAGCAGGGTGGGCAAGCTCAACAGAAGAAAACAAGCGGCCGCCCAAAGGAGCTCCTGGCAAAAAAGGCTGGTGAAAGCCGCGGCGGACAGGCTGCCCGGGCGGCCTGTAAAAAGGCTCAACAGGACGGTGGAAAGGCCGTAGAGGATCAGCGCAAAGAGGATCGTGCGGTTGGGGATCCGCCGCGCTTTCTCATCGGAGCGGGCCATGAGGGCCAGCAAGGGCAAAAAAAGATAGAAGGGAAAACGGTAATAAGGCATAATGCCTCCTTTCCCTTCTATCCTATCGCAGCTGCCTGCTCGTTGGTGTGCCGATTTTCCTTCCGATCTGTCCCTTTTTATTTCTCTTTTTCTTCCGTCTCCGTCTGGTCTGGAAAGAGAAGGGCTTTGCGATCTCCATCGCGGCCGAAACGCACTGTGGGCAAGATGGCCTGGATCTCAGCCGCATAGGCCTTCTGATTGCGGAAGGAGGGGGAATAGTGGGTCAGCCAGGTCTCATGGGCCCCCGCCCGTTTGGCCAAAAGCGCCGCTTCCTGGCTGGTCATATGCTTCTTTTCTACTGCGGATGCCTGCTTGTCCGGGTCGGCGTAGATCCCCTCTGTAATCAGCAGGTCCACGTCATAGGCGGCATCCTCCAGCATCCGGCAGGGCCTGGTGTCTGTCGCATAGACCAGAGAAATCCCCCGCCGGGCAGGCCCTCGTACCTGGTCCGGGGTGAAATGCTTGAGGCCCACGTGGACGCCCTTGCCCTCCTGCAGCTTGGACCAATACTGAACTGGGATCTCCAGCTGACGGGCTTTTTCCGGGAGAAAGGCCGGGAGCCGGTCAATGTCAAAGCGGTAGCCAAAGCAGGTGATATTATGATCCACTGGAAAGGGCGTAATCGTCATGCCTGCAAATTGAAGATCAGGTTCCTTGACCGAATGAAAAATGACCTGGAAGGGCACGGCCACCACCACACAGATCTGTGCAATCACCTCTTCAATCGGAGCAGGGCCGATAATATGCACGGCTTCCTTCCGCCCTTCAGAGCCCATCGTAGAGAGGAGGCCTGAAATGCCGGCCACATGATCCCCGTGGGTGTGGGTAAAGCAGATGCAGTCGATCGCATGCATGGACCAGGCATATTTTCGGATGGCGACCTGGGTGCCCTCTCCGCAGTCCACCAGGATGGAATGTCCTTCATGGCGCAGCAAAAGAGAGGTTAAATGACGGCCCGGCAGCGGCATCATGCCGGACGTCCCTAATAAACAAACATCTAACATCTCAACCCCCTATCGTTGCCCCTGGATCTTCCGGCAGAAAGGAAGGAGCCTGCCCTTCACCCGCTTCCCCTGCGATGGCCTGCTCCTGGACCCGGGCCGCCTCCTCGGGCAACCAGACCAAAAAGAAGGCCGCGACATGGATATCGGACTGCTTGGCCGAAAGCGCCTTCTTTTCCAGGGTCCGTCCGCTCCGGTTCCATTCCTCCTGAAGCTGGGCCAGTTTTTCTTCCATTTCCCGAACCAGCTCCTGATAGGCTTCCTCCTGATCGCTTACCAGTACCTGCGCCCGGTCAATATCGGCGTGCTGCTTTCGCTCCCGACCCGCTGTGCGGGCGGCGGTGGCCGCCTTGGAGACGGTGGACTTGCCAAAGATCTTTCGGCCCAAAAGGCCGTCCAGCAGGGTCGCTCCCACCTGAATCAGGGTGTCCTGCCGGGCCTGGCTCGCCTGGTCCTCTTCCCGGCCCAGGCGCTGTTTGGCCGTCTCAATCTTTCTTTCAGCCGCAGCAAGCTTTTTTTGATAACTGCTTTTTAAATCCGCCAGCGCCTGGTCGCGGGCGCTTCGAAAGGCGTCGTCGACCCTTCTTTGGAAATGGGCCAGATCTTCCTCCGGCTGGGATACGAGCCCCAACCGCTTGTTTTCATACAAGGGCAGGCGATCATTGCGGTAGATATAGTTGACCAGCGCCTTTTGCCAGCCGGCTAAATCCTTCGCTCGAACCTGCTCGACCGGCTCGGCCTGGAAGACGGCGCCCTGGGGGGCAAGCTTGCTCAACTGATCCACCTGCCCCTGAAAACCCGTGGCTCGACTCCAATCCACCGGAACCGGCCCTGCTTCTATGGGCGTGGAGCGAACCATCCGCAGGCGGCGCTCCTGATTGACCGAGCGATTCGAATAGGTCACCTCCACCAGCGCGTAGAGGGTGGGCACGTAGGTGCCGGGTCCCTCCGGCCAGAAATAGGGCTCCACCCCTTCCAATAGCGGAGGGGTCGAGCTCGGAGCGCTGGTCGTTTGCGGGCTTGGCGCTTCAGACGGGCCTGGGACCACCGGTTCTGCCGGGCTTTCCTTTTCCGCTTCCCGGTTCCCCATGAGACTGGCGAGTTGGGGGCGACTAAGCGGGCCTGCCAAATAAGACATGGCCCAGCGACTCTCCATGCGCTCGACGCGCTGGGCGTGCACATTGCGCACCAAAAAGACCCGTTTGGGCAGGGCGCTGATCTGCTGATCCAGGCTGGCTTGGTCAACATCCCACTCCGCGCCCCCCTCAGATAGACCATTGAGCAAGCGGTCCCGGTCCTGCTGGGTCTGCAAGCGTCCAATAAACCAGGTGCCAATGTTCGAAAGCGCCTTGTAGTCCAAATCCACCGGGTTTTGCGTCGCCAGCACCAGCCCCAGTCCATAGGCGCGCGCCTGCTTGAGCAGGACCAAAAGCGGGGCCTTGGTGGGGGGATTGGCCACCGGCGGCAGGTAGCCAAAAAGCTCATCCATGTAAAAAAGGGCTCGAAGGCCGCTTTGTCCCTTTTGCTGGCGCATCCAGGCGATCAGCTTGTGGAGGAGGTGGGTGAGGAAAAAGGATCGTTCCTGTTCATTGAGATGGGCTAGGGAAAGGATGCTGTGCCGGGCCTTGCCCTCCTTGGTATAGAGCAGCCCCTCCACATCCAGGCCCTCTCCCTCCTGCCAGATGGCAAAGGAGGGCGCTGCCAGCACCGTATTGAGGGTCATGGCAAGCTTCATCCGTTCGGCTTGGGGATAGACGCGCTCCAAGGGCAGGATCCCCACCTGGGCCAGGCCGGGCTCCATGATCTGCTCCACGATCTGGCTAAGGCTCAGGGACTCGCCTTCCTGCCAAGCTCGCTCCAGGATGGCGGAGAGGAGCAGGTGCTCCCGGGAGGTGAGTGGGTCGGCTTCCAGG
Organism: uncultured Tissierellia bacterium; assembly: GCA_902489145.1. GTDB lineage: Bacteria > Bacillota > Clostridia > Tissierellales > Peptoniphilaceae > Kallipyga. Next base: position 11,771 of record CABTYV010000024.1, read on the forward strand.
CCCGCCAGGCGCAAAATATCGCTGGCGGCATCCCGAAGGGTCTCTAAAAAAAGCTCCCGGTCCGCCCGAACCGCCGGCCCCGGGGCATCCCCCATGTGGGTCAGCGAAATCGGCCGGGCTGCGGTCGATCCCGGCGTATAAAGTCTCCGGTCCACTGCTTCCTTTAGGCGGGCCATGCGGTCCGGGTCCTGGTCCCAGTCGGCCAGCCCCTGCCGCCAGGTTTGGGCCGTCTCCTCAGCCCACTGATCTAACTCCAGTCCTTTTTGATGCGCCTCCTCCGCTGACAGCCAGGGCTTAAAAGAGGCCGGCGCGAGGTCGGGAAAGTTCAAAAGGAGGTTGGCCATGTCCCCTTTGGGATCGACGATGATCGCAGGCAAGCCATCCATCGCCGCCTCCTCCAGGAGGTCAATACAGAGGCCTGTTTTTCCAGACCCGGTCATGCCCACAGCCACCGCATGGGTGGTTAAATCAGCGGAAGGATAGAGGTAGTACCCCCCTTCCTCGCGTGCGCCATTTTCATCAACCCGCTTGCCCAGGTAAAATTGGCCAAGAAGCTCATAGCGATCTGACATGCTTCCCTCCTTTCACTCCATCAAGGGGTGCGCTTGCGATACAGCCCTCCTGCCCACAAACGTGCGCCCTTTTTATAGCAACCGTCCTGCTCTATAGATGCCCTTTTCGCTCACCACGCCTTCAAAAAATATGAAATCTTTTGGCCCCACCGGCACTTGCTCGAGCAAAAAGCACTCCGGACACAGCAAAAGGGCCGGACCCTCATATTCGGATAGAAAACGGTCGTAATAACCGCCCCCCTTCCCGATCCGTTCTCCCTGCCGGCTGACGCCCAGGCAGGGGGCCAGCACCAGATCTAGCTCGCCAGGCTGGCAGGCCTCCTGATCCGCACCTGGTTCTAAAATCCCGTAGGTCCCAACCACCCGCTCCGACAGGGCCTGCATCCGAACGGCCGACATCTGACCGACCTGGGACGGGTCTACCCGAGGAAGGTAGAGGATCTTGCTTGCAACGATGTCGTCCAGCAGGGGACGAATGTCCGCCTCCCGCGGCAGGGGGGAAAAGGCCAGAATGTGCCGAGCCTTTTGGTAGAGCGGATGCGCCATCACCCACTGACTGATGGCGGCCCCCGCCTCCGTGAAATAGGCCGGAGGCAAGGATCTTGCGCAGGCTCTTAGCCTGCTTCGGCAGGTCTTTTTCGCTCGGTTGAGCGCCTGCAGATCTAGCCTCGCACTCAATCCTGGGCCCTCAAGGTCATATCGCCAGGCTTGATCCAGCCCCACCGACGCATCAGGTGGGCTACCAGACCGGCAATCAGCCCCGGCAGTAGAAAATGCATCAGACCCATCTGAATCAACGTGGCGCTGCTATGGCCCATCACATCAAGCTGGGCAAATTGGCCGACCAGGCCGCAGGTGCCCATGCCCGCGCCGGTTGCGTTGGAGGTCATGCCCAGCAGGGCCGAAGAGATGGGGCCCAGCACGGCCGACGCAACGATGGCCGGTAGCCAGATCAGAGGCTTGCGAATAATATTTGGAATCTGGAGCATGGAGGTCCCGATGCCCTGGGCCAAAAAGCCGCCGGGTCCATTGTCCTTATAGGAGGCGACTGCGAAGCCGATCATATTGGCGCAGCAGCCGACGGTCGCTGCCCCAGCGGCCAGGCCGGACAAATTGAGGGATACGGCCAGAGCGGCCGAAGAGATGGGCAGGGTCAAAATCACACCCATCAGTACGGAAACGATAATCCCCATGGGAATGGGCTGCAGCTCGGTCGCCCGGTTGATGATCTGGCCTAAGCCTGTCATCAGCTGGGCCATGAGGGGAGACACAAACTTGCCAAGCAAGCCGCCCACGACGATGGTCACCAGGGGAACCAGGACAATGTCCACCGGCGTCCGACCGGCAATCCGCCTTCCGACCTCAACTGCACCGAGACTGGCCACAAATGCGCCCACCGGCTCGCCCACGCTTAAAAGCACCTGGCCGTTGGCGCCCAGGGAGATCGCTCCCCCGCCCATGGCCCCCACCGATACCGCCGATAAGACTACCAGGGCCGGCGCCTTCAGGACATAGGCCACGCCCACGCCAATCGCCGGGGCCATCATCTTCATGGAAAAGCCCCCAAAGCTCACTAAAAGCGGCTGATGAAAGACGACCCCCAGGGTCTTCATAATGGTCCCAATCAGCAGGGAGGCAAAAAGCCCCCAGGCCATGCCGTTGAGCACCCGGATAATATAATCCCGAATCACATGGTTCTTCTTCATTTTCCTTCCCTCTTTCTACTTTTTTATAACGCGAAGCGCCCTGCGTGCCGGACGCTTTTCCTTATTAGGGTAGCACAAAAGCGCGCCGTCCGATCAAAATTTTCTCCGTTTTCCCGCTTCCAATGCGTTCTACTTATGGTAGGATAGGAGGGAAGAAATTCCGATGATTAAACTATATGTAGTGGAATGTATAAGATGCTATCCGAGGAGGTATCCATGAAATCCAAACGCCGAAGGATCGTCCTTTTGGCCCTGAGCTTGCTCCTGTGTCTGACGCCCCTGAGTAGCGTGCTCGCAGCAGATCTCCCCTTCCGGGCTGAGGCGCCCCGCTATTTTCTGGAAGAGGACCAGGTGATCACGATTCCCTTTACAAACCAAAGCGCTGCCCCTATCCTCCTGCGCGACCTGGATACCCGCTTGGAAAGCCAGGCAAAAAGTCCTTATAAGATCACTCAGGTTCGACTCCAAAATGTGGAAGCGAATCCTTCCGATCTGACCCTGGTGGGCGGGGAAAAAGCGGTGCCGGCCGGGGGGCAATTTTATGCCCACTTGACCTTCTCCACCAATCAGCCCCTCCGCCAGAAGACGCTGCGCCCCCTGCCCCCAGCCCCTGCCTCGATCCAGGCGCAGAAGTCCTTCGCTCGGCTGCTGGGTACCTCCTCCTTTCAGGTGGGCAGGGACCTGGCCTTTACCCTCTATCTCGGTCAGCCAAAAACGAAGGCGGGGCAAGCCTACGAAGGTCCCCACTATGAGCAACCCAAGCGGCTGGGCGGCAGCTCCCGCTATGAGACAGCCGTTACGGTTTCAAGAAACACCTTTTCCAAGGCCTCTGGCCTGGTGATCGCCCGGGGGGATGACTTCGCGGATGCGCTGACCGCCAGCCCCCTGGCCGCCGCTTTAGGCGGGCCGATTCTTCTGACCCAAACCAAACGCCTGCCTGCGGCTGTGGGCCAGGAAATCAAACGCCTGGGTGCGAAAATAATTGTCATCGTGGGGGGGCCGAATGCGGTTTCTCAATCGGTAGAAAAGACTCTGAGCGCCTATGGCAAGGTGGAACGCATCCAGGGGGCCAACCGCTTTGAAACCTGCGCGGCCATCGCCCGCGCCCTGAAAAAAGCAGGCAAAAATTTCCATCAGGCCTTCTTTGCCACCTCGACCAATTTTGTAGACGCCCTGGCCATTTCTCCTTTGGCCGGCCTTCACGGACTCCCCATCCTCCTTGTTGATAAAAAGCAGGTCCCGGCCCCCATTGCCCAGGTAGTCAAGGAGCTTTCGATCCGCCAGTCGGTCCTGGTCGGAGGCGTTCATGTGATTCCCCAAAAGCTCGCCGCCCGCCTGCCCGGCAGCAAGCAACGCTTCGCCGGAGCGACCCGCTATGAAACTGCGACCCTGATCGCTCAAAACTTTCCCAAGCTTCGCCGGGCTTATCTGGCGACGGGTGCCAACTATCCTGATGCCCTGGCGGCTGGGCCGGTTTGTGCCAGGCTGGCCGCCCCCATCCTTTTGGTGGAAAGAGACGCCCTGCCCGCCGTGGTTCGGTCATTTTTGATGGCCCGGTCCGACCTTTCCGACTACTATCTGGTCGGCGGACCCACCGTCCTCTCCGAGTCCCTGGCCACTGAGCTGCGCCTGCAAAAATGGGTGCAGAAAAATCTGGGTCATTGATCCCTGGTCTATTCTTTGATTCCAGTTCATTTTTTGTCGATTACTGTTACTCTCGACCGCCTGATGGATCAGCGGTCTATGCACGAAGGAGCAAGCATGAATTTCCAAAGTCTCAAGGTACAAAAGCGTGATGGCCGTGTGGTCCCTTATGAGCGGGAGAAGATCAAAAATGCCATGGAAAAGGCCTTTGTCCAGTACGAGGTGCCCTGTTCCGATGCGATCCTGGACGGCTTGGTGGACCAGGTAGAGGCCCGCTTTCACACCAACCAGCCCCTGACCGTGGAATCGATCCAGGATAAGGTGGAGCTGGTCCTCATGGAAGAGGAATACTACACCGTTGCCAAGGGCTATATTCTTTACCGGGAGGAGCGGCGGAAGAAACGCTCGGCCCGGTCCAAGCTGGAGTCCTACTTTCCTGAATTGCCCGAATTGCACGACATCTTTCTCAGGATCGAAGAGCGCTATACGGATCCCCAATATGACCTCCTCCGCCTCCTGATCAAGTTTGAATCCTTTTACAAGGTGGACCGCAGCGTCGAGGAGCGTCTGGACGGCCTGACGGCAGCAGCCATCGAGCTGACCGATGAGGAGGGGACCCGGTGGGAATTCATCGCTTCCTATTTCTATGATCTGGACTACAGGAGACGGCTGCGAGCCAACTGGCAGGCCCTCCTGGAGGAGGGTTCACTTTCCACCACCTGCGCCGATCCAGACGCCCTATCCTTTGCGGAAAAGGTCCGCCTGATGCATGCGCTGGGGCTGTACGGGGATGCGGTGGTGGATACCTATACGCGTGCGGAGCTGGATCAGGCGCAGGCCATGATGGAGGATGAGCGCGACTACCTGCTGAACTACAGCGGCTATGATCTTTTGGTCAAGCGCTACGTCATCCGCACCCATGACCTCCATCCCCTGGAGAGCCTCCAGGAGATGTATATGGGGATTGCCCTCTTCCTGGCCGTCCCGGAGGCGGCAGAAAATCGCATGGATTGGGTCCGCCGCTTCTACAATATGCTCTCCCTGCTTCAGGTGACCATGGCGACGCCCACCCTCTCCAATGCGCGCAAGCCCTTCCACCAGCTCTCCTCTTGCTTTATCGATACCGTCCCGGATGATTTGCAGGGCATCTACAAGTCCATCTCCAATTTTGCCAATGTCTCCAAGTTCGGGGGCGGCATGGGCCTCTATTTCGGCAAGGTGCGGGCGCAGGGCTCCGATATTCGGGGCTTCCAGGGGGCTGCCGGCGGGATCATCCGCTGGGTCCGCCTGGCCAATGACACTGCAGTCGCCGTCGACCAGCTGGGCGTCCGCCAGGGCGCCTGCGCCTGCTATCTGGATGTGTGGCACAAGGATGTGCCGGAGTTCCTGCAGATTCGGACCAACAACGGCGATGATCGGATGAAGGCACACGATATTTTCCCCGCCATCTGCTATCCCGATTACTTCTGGCAGCAGGTGGAAACCAATATGGAGGGGCAATGGGGCCTGCTCGATCCGCATGAGGTCCTGGTCAAAAAAGGCTATGCCCTGGAGGATCACTTTGGAGAGGATTGGACTCAAAAATATCTGGAGTGCATCGCCGATGAAACGATTGAAAAACGCTGGATCCCCATCAAGGAAATGGTCCGCCTGATTATCCGCTCCCTGGTTGAGACCGGCACGCCCTTCGCCTTCAACCGGGATATCGTCAACCGGGCCAATCCGAACAAGGACAAGGGCATCATCTACTGCTCCAACCTCTGCACGGAGATTGCGCAAAACATGTCCGCCTCCACCATTGTCTCGGAGTCCATCGAGACCGCCGACGGAGAGGTCGTGGTCGTGGAGCGGATGCGCCCCGGCGATTATGTGGTCTGCAATCTCGCCTCGGTCAACCTGGGCAAGATCGATGTCAATGATCCCCAGGCCTTTGAGGAGGTGACCCGTGCCTCCGTTCGAGCGCTGGATAACGTGATCGAAATGAACTACTTCCCCGTGCCGGCGGCCAAAATCAACAACGCCAACTACCGGCCCATTGGCCTGGGCGTATCGGGCTATCATCATATGCTGGCCAACCACCATATCTTCTGGGAATCCGAGGACCATCTCACATTCGTGGACCGGGTCTTCGAGGACCTCAACTACTATGCCATCAAGGCCTCCATGGAAAATGCCAAAGAAAAGGGCGCCTATCCCAACTTCAAGGGCTCGGAATGGGAGAAGGGGACCTATTTCACCGACCGGGGCTACCGGTCCGAGCGCTGGCAGGCCCTGGCCCGGGACGTGCATGAATTTGGCCTCCGCAACGGCTATCTTCTCGCCGTCGCCCCCACCTCCTCAACCTCGATCGTGGCTGGCACCTCGCCCGGCATTGACCCCATCATGAACCGTTTCTTCTATGATGAAAAGAAGAACGGCCTCATCCCCCGCGTGGCGCCGGATCTGAGCCTGGACAACCTGGTCTACTACAAGCCCGCCCACCAGCTCGATCAATCCTGGTCCATCAAGGCCGCCGGTGTTCGCACCCGCCACATTGACCAGGCCAGCTCCATGAACCTTTATATCACCAACGACTTCACCTTCCGGGAGATCCTCTCCCTCTATCTGGAGGCCTACCACGAAGGCGTGAAGACCATCTACTATATCCGCTCCAAGTCTCTAGAAGTGGAGGAATGCGAATCCTGCAGCCTATAGCCAGGTAGCGGTGAACTTAAAAGAGCACCCGGACGATTGACCGGGTGCTCTTTTTAAATTTCTTTTCAGTTTTTTGGCCTTTTTCTCCCTCAGCCTATTTTTCGCTCAATAGCAACCCCATTAGGGTTCCCGTTTTGTGGTGAATACAAAATCGACCAGACCATAGGCGCTCAACTGGCGCAAGGGCAAGCCCTCCATGCCTTTCCTTTCTAACTGCGCGCTAATTGCTTGATCCACCTTTTCCAAGGGAATAGACATCGACTTCACGAAACAAAATTGGTCCTGTCCGTTCGTAACCAGATCAACCATTGGAAAAAAATAGAGGGAGAGCTTCTTACCTGCTTCTTTTTTTAAATCCAACGAACGCTTCGTATATAATAGACACAAACGGTGGCGATCGATTGTCCGATACGCAAGCCTTCATCGCCACACGGGCGCTCGTAACCGAACTAGAAAGGAAATACTGATGGACGACATCAAGAAAAAGCCGCTCTATAACCCCGATGGAGACATCTCACTGACCGCTCGCCGCATGGTCAATGGAGATACCACCAATTTGAACGATTTTAACAATTTGAAATATGAATGGACCTCAGACTGGTACCGTCAGGCCATGAACAACTTCTGGATTCCGGAGGAGATCAACCTGGCCCAGGACAAAAAACAGTATCCCAATCTTCCGGAGCCAGAGCGAATCGCCTATGACAAGGTCCTCTCCTTCCTCATCTTCCTGGACTCCATTCAATCCACCAACCTGCCCAACGTATCCGACTATATCACGGCCAATGAGGTCAATCTCTGCCTGCATATCCAAACCTACCAGGAGTGCATCCATTCCCAGTCCTATTCTTATATGCTCGATTCGATCTGCGAACCGGACAAGCGGGACGAAATCCTCTATCTCTACCGGGATGACGACTTCCTGGCCAAGCGAAACAAGTACATTGGCGACATTTACAATGATTTCCAGGAGGACAAATCGGCCCACAACTTCATGCGCGTACTCGTCGCCAATTACATCCTGGAAGGGGTCTACTTCTATTCCGGCTTTATGTTTTTCTACAATCTCGCCCGCAATGGCCGCATGACTGGCTCCGCCCAGCAGATTCGTTACATCAACCGAGATGAAAACACCCATCTCTGGCTCTTCCGCAACATCCTCATGGAGCTGCGCAAAGAGGAGCCGGATATGTTCACCCCTGAACTGGAGGAAGAGTATCGCGCCATGATCAAGGAGGGTGCGGAGCAGGAAATTGCCTGGGGCAAATATGTCATTGGCAATAATATCCAGGGACTCAACGAATCCATGGTCGAGGATTACATCCAATACCTGGCCAATAAGCGGGCCGACGACATTGGCCTGGCCCCCCTCTACGAGGGTCATCGGGAGGAGCCCGACTCCATGAGGTGGGTTTCCAACTACTCTAACGCCAATATGATCAAAACCGATTTCTTTGAAGCCCGCTCCACCGCCTACGCCAAATCTGGCGCTCTGGTCGACGATCTCTAAAGCTCTGAAAGGTGATCTGGGCGGGCGCCTGGGGCTGGCGGGCGGAGGCTGGACTGGCCCGGCGGGCGCCGGACGTGCGGCCGCCCCTCCGAAACGGCATTTCATATCGGAGGGGCGACGAAGTCGCCCTACCCTATTGGGCTTTGTTCCTTTATGTCTCTGCTGACCGGAGGTGTAGAGGAAAATAGGGGGGTAGCTATTTTCCTCTACACCTTTTTGGGGAAAATGGCGGAAAGTGGAGAGGGAAAAGAAGGGGGAGCCATTTTTCTCTCCACTTTTTTTTACAAAATTTACCTAAAAGTAGAAGAAAAAAAGGGGGGGCCCCGTTTTCCCTCCAC
>CABTYV010000025.1 GCA_902489145.1 uncultured Tissierellia bacterium
AAAAAGCCCTGCTCGAGGCACAAAAGGAACAAGCGAAGCCGACCCTGATTGAGGTCAAAACCATTATCGGCTACGGGGCTCCGAAGGAGGGCACAGCGGCTGTCCATGGCGCCCCGATTGGCCCGGAGGGGCGCGAAGCGCTGGCCAAACGATTGGGCTGGGATCAGGAGGCCTTCTCTGTGCCGGAGGAGGTCTACGCCCTCTACCGTGACCGGGTCGGCCAAAGAGGAAAAGAGGCGGAAGAGGCCTGGAAGCAGATGATGGTGGACTATCGCCGGGTGGAAGCCGAAAAAGCAGCTGCCTTCGACCAGGCCTTCGCAGAAGCGCTCCCGGTAGGCTGGGCGGAGGACTTGCCCGTTTATGAGGAGGGCGATAAAGCACAGGCTACCCGGGCCATCTCGCATGAGGTGATTCAGGGAATTGCCCGGGCCCTGCCTCAGTTCTGGGGCGGGTCTGCGGACCTATCCGGATCCAATAAAACCAATATTTCCGAAAGCGGCCGTTTCGTGATCGACTCTGACCGGGATCGCAACATCTATTACGGCGTTCGGGAGTTCGCCATGGCGGCCATCAACAACGGGATTGCCCTCCATGGCGGTTCGAAGATCTTCGGTGCGACCTTCTTTGTCTTCTCCGACTATATGCGGGGCGCTGTCCGGCTGTCGGCCTTGATGAAGGTACCGTGCATTTATGTGATGACCCATGATAGCGTGGCGGTCGGGGAGGATGGACCAACTCATGAGCCCATTGAACAGCTGGCGGCCTGGCGGGCGATGGTCAATCTGGACCTGATCCGGCCCGCCGATGGAAATGAAACCACGCAGGCCTGGATTTGTGCGGTGGAGTCCAAGGATCGGCCGACCATGCTGGCGCTAAGCCGGCAGAACCTACCCATTTTGCCCGGCAGCAAGGAAAAGGCGAAGGAAGGGGTCAAGCGAGGGGCCTATGTGCTTTCAGAGGCGCAGGGCCAGGCCCAGGGCATTTTGATTGGGACGGGCTCGGAGGTTCAACTCTGCCTGGAGGCGCAGAAGAAACTCTGGGAAGAGGGAATGGACGTGCGCGTGGTTTCCATGCCTTCCTTCGCTCGCTTTGAGGATCAGCCCAAAGAATATCAGGAAGCGGTATTGCCACCCTCCATTCGCCGTCGCGTTTCAGTGGAAGCGGGGACCAGCTTCGGTTGGGCCCGCTATGTCGGAAGCGAGGGTATTAGCCTGGCGATTGACCGTTTCGGCCTGAGTGCGCCGGCGGAAGAGGTTTTAAAGGAGCTTGGGATGAGCGCGGAGCATGTGGTAAACGCCTATAAAAAGGCGTATCAGGAAAGCAAATAGAGGAGGATGCGATGAAATTTTTCTTAGATACGGCCAACGTGGAAGAGATCAAAAGAATCAATGACCTGGGTCTTTGTGACGGGGTGACCACCAACCCAACCCTGATCGGCAAGGAGGGCCGTCCTTTTGCGGAGGTCATTCAAGAGATCTGCAAGATCGTTGATGGACCGGTTTCTGCCGAAGTCACGGGTAAGACCTGCGATGAGATGGTCAAAGAGGCGCGGGATCTGGTCCAATGGGCGGACAATGTCGTGGTCAAGATCCCCATGACGGAAGAGGGGCTGCGGGCCATTCATATCCTGTCGCGGGAGGGGATCAAGACCAATTGCACCCTGATTTTCTCGGTAGCGCAGGGGCTTTTGGCCGCTAAGGCCGGCGCAACCTATATTTCCCCCTTCCTGGGCCGGATCGATGACAATGGGGGGGACGGCTTGGGCCTGGTCGATGCGCTCAAGGAGGTGATGGTCAACTATGACTTTGACTGTGAAATCATCGCAGCATCCATTCGCACCCCGGCCCATGTGGAGGCCTGTGCAGAGATGGGCGCCGACATCGCCACGATCCCGGGCAGCCTCTTCCCCAAGCTGTGGTCGAATGTTCTGACCGACCAGGGGATTGCCCGTTTTGACCAGGACTGGGAAAATTTCCAAAAGTCCCTGCAGAAATAAGAAAAATTGCTGCCTGCGGCCCGGCCCTTACGGCCGGGCCGCTTTTTTCAGGAGACGCTATGACCTATATTTTAGTGGTGGGCAATGGCCTGCCGACTCAGGAGGAGCCCAAGCAGGGCGCCTTTGCCTTTGATCAGGCCCGTGGGCTTGCTGACCTGGGCTATTCCGTCGTTTATGCGGCCTTGGACATTCGCTCCCTCCGCCACCCCCGCCCCTGGGGGATCCAGCGCCTGGACCGGGCGGGCCTGCCCATTTTTCGGATGAATATACCGATCGGCCGGGCTCCGCTTCGGATCAAGCAGGCCCTTTCCTCCTGGGCCCTTGCCCGGCTCTATCAAAAAATCGAATCGACCTTTGGGCCGGCGACCCTTCTCCACGCCCACTTTCTGGAAGCGGGCGAGCCGGCCGCAGCCCTCTGCCAGAAGAAGGGCCTGCCTTTTTTTTACACCGAGCATGCATCCCAGCTTCATCAAAGTCCCCTTCCACCGGCCCTAAAGAAGCGCGCTCAGGCGCTCTATCCGCAAACTCAGGGCCTGATCGCCGTCTCCCGGTCTCTGGCAGAAAATCTTCAGAAGGAGACGGGCTTTGCCGCCCGGGTGATTCCCAATATGGTCGATACAGCGCTCTTTCATTACGATCCGGTCCTGGCCCGGGACAAAGGCCACTTTACCTTTGTCTTTGCGGGCAATCTGCGGCCCATCAAGGGAGTGGACATCCTGCTCCGGGCCTTCCGGCTCCATCATGACCGCTTCCCGGAGGATCAGTTGCGCCTGTTTGGAGATGGCCCGCTGCGTTCGGACCTCACCCACCTGGCCGAGGAGCTGGGCATTTTCCATCAGGTTCATTTTGAGGGGATGCGAACCCGCGCGGAGATTGCCGAAGCCTACCGGAGGAGCCAGGTCTTCTGCCTCCTTTCTCGAAGCGAAACCTTCGGTCTGGCTTACATCGAAGCCCTGGCTGCGGGACTTCCGGTCTTGGCCAGTGACTGTGGCGGCCCCGCTGATTTTATGCGGCCCGACTATGGCCTGGTGGTGCCGGTAGGCGATATTCAGGCGGCGGGACGTGCCTTATCGGACCTTCGAAGCGCCTATTCGAACTACCAGCCGCTGCACATTGCCCAGGCCATTCGACAAGCCTTCTCCCCAAAGGCCGTGATGGGCCAGGTGCTTGCTCTCTATCAAGAACGTCTGCCGGAGCAGTTTTGCACGCGGGAGGCAGCTCAAAAAAGAGGCGGGGGACAGAGGGGACCGGCCAGAGCAAAATCAGAGTAAAACAGTAGGAAAAGAGGAATCGATCGTGTAAGATGAACAGAGGCGGGTATTAGAAACAAGAAGCATCGCTTTGTAATCTGGCGCCCAGGGAGCTAAGGATGGGTGCTTTTTAAAAAGAAACGGACCGGTCGGCCAAAGCCCCGGTTTGGAGGCAAGGAGAAAATATGACCAATTTGTTAGAAGTAAAGGACCTGCATGTCAGCATTGAGGGCAAGGAAATCTTATCCGGTTTATCGCTCACCATTGAGCCGGGGACCATCCATGTGATTTTGGGCCCCAACGGCGCTGGAAAATCAACCCTGGCCAATGCCATCATGGCCCATCCCAAGTATAAAATCACCCGGGGTGACATCCTCTTTGAGGGCGAATCGATCCTGGATAAAAGTGCGGATGAAAGAGCGCGGGCAGGGATCTTTCTCTGCTTCCAAAACCCCCAGGAGGTGCCCGGCGTCACGGTGGAGGATTTTCTCCGCACGGCCGTCTATCAGAAGAGCGGGAAAAATCCCTCCATCCTCCAGTTCAATAGGGAGATCGGTCGCAAGGCCCAGGCCCTGGAGATGGGGGAGGACCTGTCCGGGCGCTATTTGAATGTCGGTTTTTCAGGCGGAGAGAAAAAGAAGACCGAGATTTTGCAAATGCAGACCCTGGACCCGAAATTTGTCATGCTGGATGAGACCGACTCCGGTCTGGACGTCGATGCAGTCCGGGTCGTCTCTCAGGGCGTGGCCGATTTTCTAAATGAAGAAAAATCCTGCCTGATCATCACCCATATTTCGACCATCCTCCAGGCCCTCCAGCCCGACGTGGTCCATGTGATTATGGACGGCCGGATTGTGAAGGAAGGAGACGGAAGCCTTCTTGCCCGGGTCCAGGAGGAAGGTTACGGCTGGATCCGTGAAGAGCTGGGCTTGGAGGCCCAGGACCAGACCAACGCTGGCGAAGAAGACAAGGAGGCGTAGGATGGCACAAAGCCTTGAAGAACGGATTCAGGCCCGCCATGCGCGAAGGAAGGCCGAACGGGACCATAAGAAGACCGTCAAACGCGTCGCTCCGCCGGAGCGTACCGAGATCATTGACCAGCGCCGGGGCGTCTATGATTTAAAAAATGCCTTTGACTATGACTATAAGACGGAGAAGGGCCTGAGCGAGGAAACCATTCGAGAGATTTCAGCAGAAAAAGAGGAGCCTGACTGGCTTTTGAACAAGCGCCTGGAGGCTTTGAAAATTTTCAATGCCGCGCAAAATCCCAGCTGGGGTCCCGATTTAACCCCGGTGGACATGGACAAGATTTCAGCCTATGTGCGGCCCAAGGCCCAGAAGGCCAGAAACTGGGAGGATGTGCCGCCGGAGATTCGCGACACCTTTGAAAAATTGGGGATCCCCGAGGCGGAGCTTGAGTCCCTGGCCGGGGTGGGCGCGCAGTATGATTCCGAAATTGTCTATCACAATATGAAGGACTACCTCACCCAGCAGGGGGTGGTCTATACCGATTTTGAAACGGGGGCCCGGGAATATCCGGAGATCGTCCAAAAATATTTCGGCACCCTGATCACCCCACAGCTTCACCGCTATGCGGCGCTTCATTATGCCGTTTGGTCGGGCGGCTCTTTCGTGTATGTGCCCAAAGGGGTTCAGGTGGACATTCCCCTTCAGTCCTATTTTCGCCTCAACGCCCCCGGCGCAGGCCAGTTTGAGCACACCCTGATCATCATTGAAGAGGGCGCCTACTGCCACTTTATCGAGGGATGCTCGGCGCCGAAGTACAACACCCTGAATCTCCACGCCGGAGCCGTCGAGCTCTTTGTGGGGGCGGGGGCCACCCTGCGCTACTCCACCATTGAGAACTGGTCTCGCAATATGTACAACCTCAACACCAAGCGGGCTCAGGTTGAACGGGACGGCAAGATTGAATGGATCTCCGGTTCCTTTGGCTCCGCCGTTTCCATGCTTTATCCGGCCTCCGTCCTCAAAGGGGAAAATGCCGTTTCCGAATACACCGGCATCACCTTTGCGGGCCAGGGCCAGTATCTGGATACCGGTGCCCAGTCCATTCATTTGGCCCCCCACACCTACTCGTCTATCAATTCCAAATCCATCTCCAAGGGCGGCGGTGTTTCCATTTTCCGTGGAACAGTCGTCATGGGTCCGAATGCCCAGGGCTCCCGCTGTATGCAGGACTGCGAATCCCTCATGCTGGATGAGCAATCTCGGACCGACACCATCCCGGCCATGCGGATCGAAAATGATCAGATCGAGCTGGGCCATGAGGCCAAAATTGGGGCCATTGACGAGGAAACCATCTTCTATCTGATGGCTCGAGGGATCCCGGAGGACGAGGCCAAGGCTATGATTGTGCGGGGCTTTGCGGAGCCGGTGGCCAAGGAATTGCCCATGGAATATGCGGTAGAGATGAACAATCTCATTACCCTGGAGTTGAAAGGAGCGATTGGCTGATGATACAAGAAAAAAAAGGCCGCGGGTCTCGTTTACCCGCATCCACCAATCGCTGGATGAAGGTCAATGACATCGAAACCGGTTTTCGTCCTTTATCGGGTGCCCTACAGCCGGCCCAGGTGCACACCCACCTGCCTGAGAGCGAGCCCGCTTCCTTTGACATGAGAGAGGATCCCCGGGGGATTTCCCCGGAGCTGCTTTCGCAAAATGAGTCCATGGCCAATTTTGTCCAAAACCGTCTCCTGCGGGAGGGCGATCTGGTGCGGGTGGACCTGGAGCTCCATGAGGACCAGCCGGTTTTGATCGATCGCCATCTCTTTGAGGTGCCCCTGGGCCATCGGACAACGGCCATCCTCCAGCTGAAAGGCCAGGCGGGTGATTATTACCGAAACGGGCGCATCCAGCTGCGACTGGCCGAGGATGCGGGCCTGCATCTGGTTTTGGTAGACCGAACCCAGTCGGGCAATGTCAGCAATCTGTCCCTGTCGGCGGATATTGAGGAAGGCGCCTCCCTGGATCTGACCTATATCAACCTTTCCGCCGGCCGTTCCCATTTTTACTATGCCGGCGATCTTCTGGGCTACGAGGCCCAGACCCAGGTCGATCAGGCCTACCTGGCCTGGGGCTCGGCTCGGGTGGACTTTTTCTACAATATTGTCTTTTACAACCACGGGACCCAGGGCCATATTGATGCCAATGGCGCCCTCCTGGATCAGGCCCACAAGTCCTTCCGCGACACTCTGGACTTCCGGTCCGGCTGCGTGGGGGCCGTGGGCAGGGAAGAGGAGTTTACCCTGCTTTTCTCGGACCAGGCCAAGTCGATCGCGGTGCCCATCCTCCTCTGCCATGAGGATCTGGTGCAGGCCAACCATGCGGCGTCCAACGGCAAAATTGATGAGAACATTCTTTTTTACCTGATGAGCCGGGGCTTCCCACGCCGGGAAGCCGAAGGCCTGATCGTGGAGTCGCGGATGCGCCCGGTCATTGACCGGGTGCCAGACGAGGCGCTCCGATTTGAGCTGGCAGAGGAAATCCATGAAAGGATCGTATCGCGCTATGACCACTAGCAAGCAGCCCACAAACGAAGCGCGGTTACGCGCACTTCGAGAGATCATTGACCAGCCAGGCTTCGACCTGGAGGCGGTGCGGTCCGACTTTGCCTATTTGAAGGATCCGGAGGGGGCGGTCATTTATCTGGACAATGCCGCCACCACCCAAAGGCCGGAGGCGGTGATCGACCGGATGGCACATTTCTATCGCTACGAAAATGCCAACCCCCTGCGCGGCAACCACCGTCTCTCGCTCTATGCCACCCAGGCCTATGAACAAGGTCGGGCCCATGTCCAGCGCTTCCTCCACGCGGCCCACCGGGAGGAGATTCTTTTCACCCGCAACACGACCGAATCCCTCAACCTCCTCTCCTATGTGTTCGCCCTCCATGTCCTCCAGCCAGGCGATGAAATCCTGATTACCCGTATGGAGCATCATTCCAACTCGGTCAATTGGCAGTTTGCCTGTCAGCGTTCGGGGGCCAAGCTGGTCTACGTCGATTTGAATGAGGATTATGCCCTGGACCTCGACGATTATAAAGAGAAGCTCACGGACCGGACCCGGCTGGTGGCTTTCACCGCTGCCTCTAATGTGCTTGGAGCCGAGAACCCGGTGAAAGAAATGGTGGGGCTGGCCCATGCAAAGGGGGCCATCGCCATCATCGATGCGGCCCAGTATGCCCCTCACGGCCTTATGGATGTCCAGGACTGGGATGCGGATTTTGTAGCCTTTTCAGGCCATAAGATGCTGGCCCCCTTCGGCATCGGGGTGCTCTATGGGAAAAAGGACCAATTGGAAAAGCTGTCGCCCTTTCTTTATGGGGGGGAGATGATTGAATATGTATATGACCAGACCTCCACTTTTGCCCCCCTGCCCTATAAGTTTGAGGCGGGCACCCAGGATGTGGGCGGGGTCGTGGGGCTGGATGCAGCCCTCACCTATTTAGAAGGGATCGGGATGGATCAAATAGCCCGCTATGAGAAGGCGCTGGCCGAGTATTGCGCGATCAAGCTCCAGGCGCGCGAAGACATTGCCCTCTACCACCCCCACCATAGCCCCCGGGGCACGGCGGTCGCCTTTAACATCAAGGGGGTTCATCCCCACGACGTTTCCACCATCATGGACAGTCGAGGCATCGCCATCCGATCTGGCCATCACTGTGCCCAGCAGCTCCACCGAGCCCTTGGGATTACTGCCTCCTGCCGGGCCTCCTTCGCCTTTTACAACAGCCTGGAGGAGGTGGACCGTTTCCTCGAAGCCCTGGATGCGGTGGTAGAGATCATGAATCCTCAGGAGGTCTGATTATGGATATGAAGCAAATTTATTCAAAGATTGTCATGGCCCACGCCAACCGCTCGGACTACCATAAGAGTCTGACGGACCCAGATGTGGTAGAAGCCGGTCACAATCCTTCCTGTGGGGACGAGATCGAGCTTCAGCTCAAGCTTGAGGGCGATCGGATTGTCCAGGCTGCTTTTACGGGCCATGGCTGCGCGATCTCCCAGGCGTCTACCTCCCTGATGTGTGAACTGATCGAGGGAGAGAGCCTGGATCAGGCCCGTCAGCAGGTGAGCGATTTTCTTTCCATGATTCGCGGGGAGAAAGAGGACCTGGAGGAGCTGGAAGACTCCCTGGGCGATGCGGTGGCCCTCCAGTCCATCTCCTATATGCCCCAGCGGGTCAAATGCGCTGAGCTCGCCTGGCATACCTTAGGGGACCTGATCAAGGAAAGAGAGCAGGCGACTCAGGGCGGGGAAGGGCCCCAAGACCCGTCAATAGATTAAAAAGATCAAAAAAAAAAGGACCTGTCCGGCTGGACAGGTCCTTTTTTAGTCCCGATATTCGCAGACCACCACCGGTTTGGGTGCGGAGAGGACCAAAATCCGGTAGAGAGCCGCTTTTTCCTCCAGCCGCAGCAGACCTTGCGCGGGGAGCCTGCGGACCTGATCACCCAATAAGACCTCGGCCCCTTCCTGCGCATAGAGCAGGAGCAGGCCCTGGCGTTTGGGTAGATAGCAGGCAGCCCTTTCTAAAAGGGCCAGCTGGGCCTGAGCCCCGGACCGGACAATGAAATTAAAATCTCGGCAGTCCAGGCTATTGGTGGATTGAGTCAGCCAGTGACCCAGAAAATAATCCGCCTGGTAGGGCGCAAGCGATCGACGGTAGAGGAGGGACGCAGCGGCTGGCGCTATCCTCTCATGCGCCTGATCGGCCGGCTTTTCATAGTGGGCAAGGCCAATTTGACCGACCAGGGGCAGAAGATAGCGTTGATAGCCTGTAAAATCAGAGAAGATAGAGTGGTCGGTCGAAAAAGAGGCAGAGGAGATCCGGAAGCGGAAGTCGCGGTCGGCCAGATGGGCCCCCTCCGGATAGAGATAGAGCTGGGTCGTTTTTCCGCCCGACCAGTCGGTGGTCGTAAACTGGTCGGAGGTCAGCAGGCATGCTTTCATTTTAGTCGATGGGGCACATGCCTGGACCCTGGGCAGCCGGCCGTTTGCCCTGGCCCTCGCAGAAGGTCTGATCGAGATAGTCTATGATGTCCTCGGACTCGTAGAGGGGTTTGCCGTCTATGAAGAGGCAGGGGACCATATCCTTACCGCCCTTTTCGATCAGGTAGGCTTCATTGGCCGGATCTTTCTTGATATCCCTCTCTTCAATGCCAGCGATCTCATTGGCCTCGATAAAGGCCCGTACCTTTTTGCAGAAGGGGCAGGTGGGCTTAAAATAGAGCACATGTTTTTTCATATTTTTTCCTTTCTTTCTTCAGCAACAGGGAGCATGCGGCGCATCTGGCCCGGATCAGAGAAAGAGCTCCGAAAGGATCCGGTAGCTTTCCAGGCGGTCCTCCTCCTGCACCAGTGGCACATAGAACATCAGCTCGTCAATGCCAAATTGTTCCATTTCCTGGCCTAGGATGGCTTCCACTTCTTCTCTTGTACCCGCAATCAGGTAATGATTATCATAATAGCTTTGCAGGCTCGCTTGCTCTTTTGCACTGAAAACCCGATCCTTGCAGTCTTCAAAGCGGGGCATCGCCTGGCCGTCGCCGGCTAGAAAAGAGAGAAAGTAAGCGTCAAAGGGCTTTTTCATCACCTCCAGCCGGTCCCGATCCTCGGCCACGCAGAGCCGGTAGGAGACGGAGACGCGGGCCTGATCAAAGAAGGCAGAAGGGCGAAAACGGGCCCGGTAATCACGAAATAGATCTGGCGCCAAAGGGCGGGCAAACCAGCGGGCAAAGGAGTAGCCCAAGCCCATTTTTGCGGCGGGGCGGGCCGAGGCGCCGGTTGAGCCCAGCATCCAGGGCTGGGCAGGCTCCCGGACCTGGCAGGGGACAGCCCTGGCCTCCTTGTACATCTTTTGCGTGGGCTCCTCGTCCTGGAGATAGGCCAGGATCTCCTCCATCTTGTCGTAGAGAGAGCCCATGGCCCGTCTCCTTCCCTGGGCCAGGGCGAAGACGTCATCAATGGTTCCGCCGGGGGCCCGGCCGAAGCCGATATCTAGTCGACCCGGGGCATAGGCCGAGAGGGTTTTGCATTGCTCCGCAATTTCCAGGGGGCTATAGTGCATAATCATCGTGCCGCCGGTGCCGATGCGCATTTTTTTTGTCTTGCCTAAAAAATAGGCGGCCGAGACGATCGGCTGCGTAGAAAGCTGATTGGGCATGGAATGGTGCTCGGCAAACCAATAGCGTTGATAGCCCAGGGCTTCGCAAGCCGCTACGCAGCGCTCGGTTCGGGCCATGGCCGCTTCCGCTGTCTCCTCCCGTCCTCTGGTGATCAGTTCATGTACGCCTAACTCCATGGACACTCCTTTCTGTCTCTAGCGGCCACAGCGGGCCTCTGTTTTCTGGTCCTTTCATTGTATACATATCCACAGAGAAAAACGAAATTATTTTTTAGCGGCCAGAAATCGGCGCAAAAATTTATAAATATCATTCCGCCTTTTTTTCAACAGGACTAGATTTGGGGGCGTCATCTGGTTGAGGCACAAGCGAGACAATAAATTTTCATGATCTCTGGAAATTATCAGCCCTTTTTGCCTCAATGGGGAAAAGAGGCTCCTTGTCAAGGGGAACTTTTTTAAATACTTGTCCACCGAAATGTGGATAAGATGTGGATAAGAAAAGGGAAAAATCGGATTATCCCGAAAGTTATCCACATCATCCACCGTTTATTTTCTCGGATCATCCACAGGGACCTTTCAAAGTGTGCCATCTTCATCCAAAATATATTTATTCAAAGGCCTAGAATTGGCGAAAGGAAAATTAGGAGCCTATTTTCATGCATGGATAAATATGAGTTTGATCAGGAGGAAAAGGTTTGTTATTATAGGAGGCTTTGGGTATAATCAGAAAAAGAAAGAAAAAGGAGGCTCATTATGAAGGTACAGTTTGTAGGGAAAAACATCAGTATTCGTGATCACTTCAAGGAGTTGACCTTGGAGAAGATCGAGCGCCTGGATAAATATTTTGACAAGGATGTGACGGCTACGGTGACCATGTCGACGGAGGGAAACCTCGAGAAGCGGGTGGAGGTGACCATCCCCATGCCGGGCTCCTCCACCATCCTACGGGCGGATCAGACCTCCTATGATATGCTCCAAAGTGTTGATCAGTGTGTATCGGCCCTGGTGTCCCAGGTCCGGAAGTATAAAACGAAGCTGAAGAAAAACCACCGGGCAGGCACCAAGACGGGCTTTCTCTTTGACCAGATTGAAGATTTGCCGGAGGAGGCGCAGCCGGCGGAGAGGCCGGATATTGCCCGGGTGAAGGAAATTGATGTTCAGCCCATGACGCCCGAAGAGGCGGTCTTGCAGATGAATTTGCTGGATCATGATTTCTTCCTCTTCCTAAATATGAATGAAGATACGCTCTCGGTGGTCTATCGCCGTCGAGCGGGCAACTACGGCATGATTACGCCAAAGGAAGGACATTTTACGAAATAAGAAGAAATGTTACCAGGAGCGCCGCTCACAGGCGCCCTGAAAAGCAGAGGGTGCGGTTCTATCATGCGCCCTCTGCTTTTTTATGGCCTGATCGAATTGAGCGGAATTGAAACACATGACCTACACTTTTTGTGTATAATAAACCCGTATGATCATTTGACAAGAAGTCCCGAGCGGGCTATGGCACCAGTGCAATCAAGCGATCGGTGGGCCTCCGGGTCGACCGGTAAAGAATAAGGCCTCTAGCAAGGAGAAAGAAGGAAGCATGGGTTTATTTGACATTTTTACCAAATCCTTTAGTGAGAAGGAAATCGACAAGATCCAACCCCTTGTCGATCGTGTCCTGGGCATGGAAGACGAAATGGCTGCCTTATCCGACCAGGACCTCCGGGCGAAAACGACGGAGTTCAAACAGCGCTATCAGGAGGGGGAGAGCCTGGATGATTTACTGCCGGAGGCCTTCGCCGTGGTGCGGGAGGCCGCTTGGCGGGTTCTGAACCTCAAGCCCTATCCGGTCCAGGTGATCGGTGGGGTGGTCCTCCATCAGGGCCGGATTGCGGAGATGAAGACCGGTGAAGGAAAAACCTTGGTTTCTACCATGCCGGCCTATCTCAACGCCTTAGCGGGCAAGGGGGTCCATATCGTCACGGTCAACGACTACCTGGCGACCCGTGACTCCGAGTGGATGGGAAAGGTACATGAGTTTTTAGGCCTTCGGGTAGGCTGTATCCTTCAGGACATGACCACAGAAGAGCGTCAGCGCGCCTACAATGCGGACATCACCTACGGTACGAACAACCAGTTTGGCTTCGATTACCTGCGGGACAACATGGCCATCTACGAGTCCGGCCTCGTGCAGCGGGGCCTGCATTATGCCATCGTCGATGAGGTAGACTCCATCCTGGTCGATGAGGCCCGGACGCCTTTGATCATTTCCGGAGAAGGAGATCCTTCCACGGAGATGTATGAGCGCGCCGATACCTTCATCTCCAAGCTGGAAGGGCGGATTATGGACCCCGATGAGGACAACATCAATCCCCTTGACCAGCTGCTGGAGGACGAGAAGGAGCTGGAGAAGGTAGATTATCTGGTAGACCTTAAGCGCAAGACCGCCAACCTGACCGAGCAGGGCAATGCAAAAGCAGAAAGCTTCTTCCACGTGGATAATATTTCCGATCCGCAGCACATGGAGCTCATGCACTATATCAACCAGGCGCTGAAGGCCCGCACGACCATGAAGCGGGATATCGATTACGTCGTGGTGGAGGATGAGGTCAAGATCGTAGATGAATTTACTGGCCGTATCATGGAGGGACGTCGCTATTCCGATGGCCTCCACCAGGCGATTGAGGCGAAGGAACGTGTCCCCATCAAATCTGAGTCCAAAACCCTGGCCACCATCACCTTCCAGAACTTTTTCCTGATGTATGGGAAGCTTTCCGGCATGACCGGGACGGCCATGACAGAGAAGGATGAATTTTCTGAAATCTACCATCTGGATGTGATTGCCATCCCCACCAACCGACCCATGATTCGAAAAGACGAAAATGACCAGATCTTTAAAAATGAGGAGGGCAAGTTCCGTGCCATCATTGAAGAGATCAAAGCGGTTCATGAGACTGGTCAGCCCATCCTGGTCGGCACCATCGATATCGAAACCTCTGAGCTCATCTCTCAGCTTTTGAAAAAAGAGCGGATTGCCCATTCCGTCCTAAACGCCAAGTTCCACCGGATGGAGGCGGAAATTGTGGCCCAGGCGGGTCGCTACGGGACGGTCACGATTGCGACCAACATGGCCGGCCGTGGAACCGATATTGTCCTGGGGGGCAATCCGGAATGGATGGCCAAAAAAGAGATGGAAAAGCAGGGCTACTCCGAAGGCCTGATCGAGTGGGCCGACTCCTTCCGCCATGTGGAGCCCGAGGAGCGTTTTCAGGCGTCGCCCGTGGTCTCCGATGAGGAGGAAGCGGCCGAAGTGGAGTATCTAACCGGTGCCGAAATTATTGCTGCTCGGGAAAAATTCCGCCAGCTAAAAGAAAAATACAACCTGGAGACCAAGGAAAATGCGGAAAAGGTTCGAGCGGCCGGGGGACTCTATATCATGGGGACCTCCCGCCACGAATCCCGCCGGATCGATAATCAGCTGCGCGGCCGGTCAGGCCGTCAGGGGGATCCGGGCAAGTCACGCTTCTTCATCTCTTTGGAAGACAAGCTCATGTATCTCTATGGGGGAGAGCGGATGCGCAATATGGCCCAGTCCAATCTTTTTCCGGATGATGCCCCCATCGAATCCTCCATGCTGACCAAGTCTATCGAGCGGGCCCAGCGCCGGGTAGAGGCCAACAACTTCTCCACCCGGAAGCGCGTCCTGGAGTTTGACAATGTGATGAACGTCCAGCGCAAGACGATTTACGGCGAAAGACGCCGGGTGCTGGACGGGGAAAATATGAAAGAAAACATTTTAACCATGATTCGCCAGTGCATCTCGGATGCGGTGGATTCCTTCTGCCAGCCGGATGTGCCGGCGGACCAGTGGGAGCTGGAGGCGCTTTTCACCCACCTCAACAACCTCTTCCTGCCCAAGGGCCTGGTGGCCGTGACGGACATCCAGCAGATGGCGCAGGAGGAGCTGAAAACAAAGCTCACCACCATCGCCATGCGGATCTATGACCAGAAGGAAGCCGAGCTGGGCAGCGAGATGATGCGGGAGATGGAGCGCATTGTCCTCCTGCGGGTCGTAGATACCAAATGGATGGATCATATTGATGCCATGGACCAGCTTCGCCAGGAAATCAACGTTCGCTCCTATGGCAATGAAGATCCGGTGCGCGCCTATGGGAATGAAGGCTTTGAGATGTTTACCGCGATGAATGAGGCGATCCGTGAGGAGACGGTCCGGCTGATCTATCATGTGGTGCCGGCTTCGGGACTCAAGCGAGAGCGCGTGGCGACCCCCACCCGGGAAGTGGCGGGTGACGAGGAAGCAGGGCCCGAAAAGCCCTTCGTGCGCAAGGGAAAAAAGATTGGACGCAATGATCCCTGCCCCTGCGGATCGGGAAAGAAATATAAAAATTGTCACGGGAAGAATAAGTAAGGAGGCCCTATGGATAAGAGCGAGGTTCGGGAAAGCCTGGAAGGCTTAGGAAAAACCCTGGGAGAGCTAAGGGGGTCCCTTTGACATAGTGGGTCTGGGAGAGACCATCCAGGAAGAGACCAAGATCACCATGAAGTCGGGCTTTTGGGATGATCCCAATCAGGCACGCCGGGTCATGGTCGATCTGGATGCCAACAAAGCCCTGGTGGCCCAGTATGAGGGCCTGGTTCAGGCGTTCGAGGACACCCGGGAGATGGTTGATTTGCTCAGCGATGATGAATTTTTTGCCGAGCAAAAGGACCTGTCGAAGGAGGTGGCGGGACTGGAGCGACGAGTGGGTCGCTTGCGGACCCAGGCCCTCCTGTCAGGTCCCTATGATCGCAACAATTGTTATTTTTCCATTCACGCTGGATCGGGTGGTATGGAAGCAACCGATTGGGCCGAGATCCTGCAGCGGATGTACGAGCGCTGGTTTGAGTCCCGGGGCTGGTCCTTCGAATTGACCGCCATCAATAAGGAGGATGGGGGCGGGATCAAGTCGGTGGATTATTTTGTGACGGGCCCCTTCGCTTATGGCTACAGCAAGAGCGAGAAAGGGGTTCACCGTCTGGTACGGATCTCCCCCTTTGACACCCAGGGCAGGCGGCACACCTCCTTTGCCTCGGTGGACGTCTACCCCGAGATTCCCGATGTCTCTACCATTGAGATCGATGAGAAGGACCTGAAGATCGACACCTATCGCTCCTCCGGGAAAGGCGGCCAGCACGTCAATACGACGGATTCTGCGGTGCGCATTACCCACTTGCCCACCGGGGTGGTGGTCACCTGCCAGAATGAACGCTCTCAGATTCAAAACCGAGAGAAGGCCTACGAGGAATTGGTGGCCAAGCTGGTGCAGATTAAGGAAGAAGAACACCGAGAGGAGATCGCGGATATTCAGGGCAAGTATACGCAGATTTCCTGGGGGGCACAGATTCGCTCCTATATATTTCAGCCTTACCAGTTGGTCAAGGACCACCGGACGGACTATGAAACCGGCCAGGTCGACCGGGTGATCAACGGACAATTGGATGATTTTGTCGATGCCTACCTCAATTGGCAGGCGCAGAAAGAGGAATAAGCCATGCGAATGAAGAAATTTTACATGCCCACGCTGAAGGAGACCCCTTCCGATGCGGAGATTCCCAGCCACCAGCTGCTCCTTCGAGCAGGCTTGATTCGAAAGGCGGCCTCCGGGATCTACGCCTACCTGCCTTTGGGGGAGCGTGTCCTTCGAAAGATTGAGGCCATTGTCCGAGAGGAGATGGACCGGGCGGGCGCCCAAGAGATTCGAACTTCGATTCTTCAGCCTCGGGAAATTTGGGATGCTTCCGATCGTTGGCGGGGCTTTGGACCGGAGATGTTTAAACTCAAGGACCGAAATGATCGGGCTTTTTGTCTGGGCCCCACGGCGGAGGAGTCCTTTACGGACCTGGTCAAGGAGGAGCTGCGCTCCTACAAGCAGCTGCCCCTCAATTTGTATCAGATTCAGTGGAAATACCGAGATGAGAAGCGCCCCCGTTTTGGCATCAACCGGTCCCGCGAGTTTTTGATGAAGGATGCTTATAGCTTTGATATCGATGAAGCGGGCCTGAAGGCGGCCTATCAGAATATGTGGCAGGCCTACGTGCGGGTTTTCGATCGCCTGGGTCTTACCTATCGTGTGGTGCTGGGCGATAGCGGGGCAATGGGCGGACGCGTTTCACATGAATTCATGGCCCTGGCTGAGGTGGGCGAGGGCGTGATTGTCTATTGTGACCATTGCGACTATGCGGCCACAGACGAAAAAGCGACCATGCAATATCCATCGACGGAGTCGGCTGACCTCCTGGAAAGGGAAAAGATCAAAACGCCGGGTCTTCATACGATTGAAGCGCTCACCCAGTCCTTAGGGGTTTCGGCAGAGCGGATGATTAAAGCAGTCTGCCTGCGGGCCGGGGAGGAAGCAGTCCTTGTCTTTATTCCGGGCGACCGGACGCTGAGCATGGCCAAGCTTGTGGCGTATCTGGAGCGGCCGGAGCATGAACTTTCCATGCTGGATGAAGCGGCCATCAAGGAAATCACCGGGGCGGAACCCGGCTTCACCGGCCCTTGTGGTCTGGAAGGCAGGGTCCGCGTGATTGTGGACAGCCAGCTAACCCGTCGCTCGAATTGGATTTGTGGCGCCAATGAAAGCGATTATCATCTCATCAACGTCAACTATGGGCGGGATTTCCAGGGCGAGCTGGTCCCTGACCTGTGTGTCGTCCGGGAGGGGGATGCCTGCCCCGTCTGTGGCCATCCGCTGCGCTTGGCCCGGGGCATTGAAGTCGGCAACATTTTTCAGTTGGGCACCAAATATTCAGACGCAATGGGGGCGACCGTGCTGGACGAAAATGGGGTAGCCCGCCCCATTGTGATGGGCTCCTATGGCATCGGTATCTCGCGTGCCATTTCTGCAGTGGTCGAGCAAAATCACGATGAGGACGGAATTATCTGGCCACTGGTGGTGGCCCCCTACCAGGTGATCATCTCAGTCATGAACATGAAGCAGGCGGATCAGGTCACGCTGGCGGAGCAACTCTATCAGAGTCTGCTGGACCTGGGGGTCGAGGTGCTCCTCGACGATCGAGATGAGCGAGCCGGGGTGAAGTTCAAGGACCGGGATCTGATGGGCATCCCCCTGCGCCTCACGGTGGGCAAGAAGGCGAGCCAGAATCTGGTGGAGTATTCGACTCGTCAGGAAATGACGAACCGCGACGTAACGGTTCAGGAAGCGATCGAAACGATACTCAATGCCTTACAGGAGGCAGAAAGGAAACAAAATGAAGGCACAAAATAAGCTGCTCGCGTTCTTCTTGACCGCCACCTTACTCCTGTCTGCTTGTGGCGGACAGGAAAAACCGGTCGAATCCAAGCGTACAGAAGGTTCGATTTCAGAGACGGTGCAAAGCCTCGAAACGGAATCGAGCGCTTCTGAAGGTTCAGAAGAGAGCGAGGAGGAAACGGCGGAGGAAAAGGCCGAAAAGGAGGTCTACCACAAGCTGGTGGCGAACTATCCTAAGGTCAAGACAGCCGATCTATTAGAGGCAAAGAAAACGGGAAAAGAATTGCTCGTCTACGTGGGCGCCGATTGGTGTCCCTACTGCCGGAAGTTTATGAACCCCCTGGCGGACCTGGTCAAGGAAAAAAATTGGGATATTCATTATTATGATTATGATCAGGCGGATCCGACTTTTGAGAAGCTCACGGAGGAGCTGAAGATGGAGTATATCCCGGCCATCCTTCATGTAAAAGAAGGCGTGATTACAGCCAAGGATACAAACCTTTTCAAGCAACCCTTCACCAAGCAGGATATTCAGGAAAAAGTGGAGGAAATGTTGAATAAAGACTGAATAAACAGGGATAAAAAGCCTAATTGTGAGAAAATAAACAATATTTATACAGGATAATTTCATATTATCACTATAAATTTTTCTAAAAACTTGAAATTGCTTCCTGTTGTGCTATACTTAGGCAAACATTACTACACGATACATTCGTGAAGGAGGGAAAAATGAAGAAAAAAGTTCTGGCTTTAGCACTGGCTACTGCGATGTCTTTGACAGCTTGCGGTGGCGGCGGACAAACTGCTAGTTCGAGTACCAAGCCTAGCGAATCCGCTTCCGGTTCTGGTGAGCCTGCGAGCTCCTCTGAGGCGCCGAAGGAAAACCTGCCGGACAAACCGGTTACATTTACCTACAACTCCGAAGTTTCTAACATGGACTATGTCACGACCGCTTTGGCAACCGACCATCAGGTCAATGCCAACCTGGTAGATGGTCTGTTGGAAACGGATCCGTACGGAAAACTGAAGGAGTGCCTGGCGACCGAGTGGTCCTCCAACGAGGATAAGACGGTCTGGACCTTCAAACTGCGCCCCGGCGTAAAGTGGGTCACCAACACAGGCGAAGAATATGACGATTTGAAAGCCGAAGACTTTGTCACCGGTATGCGTCACGGGGTGGAGTTTAACTCCGCAACCTCCTGGCTGCTCCAGGGCGTAGTCAAGGGCTACAGCGAATATCAGAAATCGGACTTCTCAGACGCTGCCTGGGAAAAAGTAGGGGTGAAGGCTGTTGATGATCAAACAGTTCAGTACACCTTGGAAGCACCGACTCCTTACTTTGCATCCATGACCACCTATCCAGTTCTTTACCCGGTAAACAAAACCTTCCTGGAAGAAAAGGGCGAGGGCTGCAAGCTGGGTAAGCCGAACAAGGAAAAATGTGAGTTT
This sequence comes from uncultured Tissierellia bacterium, assembly GCA_902489145.1. Classification (GTDB taxonomy): domain Bacteria; phylum Bacillota; class Clostridia; order Tissierellales; family Peptoniphilaceae; genus Kallipyga. The sequence continues at coordinate 19,104 of CABTYV010000025.1, forward strand.
GGCGCGATCAAGCTGGACGCCATTCTTTACAACGGCGCCTTTACGCTGACTGAAAATACCGCAAAATCTCAGCGCGTCATGACCAAAAACCCCGCCTACTGGGATGCGGAAAATGTCCATCTCAGCAAGGTGACCGAAGTCTATGATGACGGTTCCGATCCTTACTCGGTCATCAAGGGCTTTGAGCAGGGCATTTATGACCAGGCTTCCTTAAACCCGTCCTGGAAAGACTATGAGACCTACAAGAAGAAATATGAAGGCAAGACGCACTTCACGCTGCCGAATGGCTATGCCTTTGGCTTGGTCTTCAACTTCAATCGTCAGGTATACGACCAAACCAACTATGCCACCAGCGATGATGTGAAGAAGGCTACCCATGATGCCATCATGAATGAAAACTTCCGTAAGGCTGTTCGTGCTTCTTACGATGCCACCTCTGAGTTGGCCGTATCGGCTCCGAAGGAGCTGGCTCAGGCCATGCGTCGGAACATCAACAACGCGAATGATATTGGTACCCTTTCTGATGGGACCATCTATCCGCAGCTTGTAACCGAAGCCTACAAGGAGCTGTCGAAAGACATCGCAGTAGCCAGTGCTAAAGCCAGAACTTTTTTCTTCATTTTTCCCTCCTTCACGAATGTATCGTGTAGTAATGT